>CAZOSY010000171.1:0-6096 GCA_964582565.1 uncultured Bacteroidales bacterium
GCATATAAATATGTAGTTGTTGAGCGAAACCGAAACAATAGTAAATTATCAATAAATTAAATACTTGAACAGTTACGATAAAACTACTTAAAATAGAACTTAAAAAAGTATTTCATAAAAATACTTTCTGGATATTAACAGGACTATATATTTTACTGTTTGTATCAGTTACTTATATATTACAAACTTTTACAAGTAATTCTACTTACAATGGAGCAAAATTCAATGTAAATCTATCAAAAGTATTATATGAATTTCCGGATATTTGGCACAATCTTACATATATTGCAAGTTTTTTTAAGATAATACTGGCAATTATTATAATAATATTTGTTACAAATGAATTTGTATATAACACAATACGACAAAATATTATTAATGGATTAAGCAGATTTGATTTTCTCTTATCTAAACTATGGTCAGTGCTTTTGCTAAGTATTTTTTCTGTTGTTTTTGTTTTTGTTTTAGGTCTAATATTAGGATTATTAAACTCATCTGATACATCAATAAATATAATTTTCAGTAAAACAGAATTTTTATTAGCTCATTTTATTCAGGTATTCACTTATCTGTCTTTTGCTGTTTTTATCAGTATTTTACTAAAAAAAGCGGGCTTGTCTATTGCCTTATTTTTACTCTATTGGTTTCCTGTTGAGCCAATAATATCTTTTATATTACCTCATAAAATTGCTGTATATCTGCCTTTAAAATCAATGAATAATCTCATACAATTTCCTTTCAAACAATATATTAACTTACCTGTCCAAGAATCTGTAGCTTGCTCTGACATAATTATTACTATAATTTATGCTGCAATATTTATATGCCTCACATATTTAGTATTAAAAAAAAGAGATTTATAATTTTTTATGTAAAAAAATATATTGTCTGTATAAAAGTTTTTTTATGTAAATTTGCACGCTTTAATTAAATCACCCAGTTTTATGTAATAAATATAAAAATTTCTTGGAACAAAATTAAATTAATTGCAGATGAAAAAAAATAATACAAATACAGACGATTTGAGGGAAAAAATACTTAAAGGTATTGAAAAAGCAGTTAAAAAACTTCTGAAGTTGAAAAAGGAATCTGATGGAGAACTTGTTTTTTCAAAACAAGGACACATATTCAGAGTTAAAGCAAAAGAGATAAATTGAAAAACGAATATCAAAACAACATACAAAAAGAATATTGTCTGTATAAAAGTTTTTTTATGTAAATTTGCAAATAAATTGTTTCAAAATGAATATTCAAGTAGAAAAATTAAAAATAATAGCGTGGATTACCAAAGTTCAAGATGTTTCTATTATTGAAAATATAATAAGTATTAAAAAAAAATTTTCAAAAGAATCTGATTGGTGGAATAATATTTCTGAAGCCGAGCGTCTTTCAATAGAACAGGGAGAAAAAAATATTTCAGAAGGAAAAGTACATAATCAATCTGAAGCTAAAAAAATTTATGGAAAATATCTATAAGCTTCTATGGACAGAAAATGCTTTGCAAGAATTAAACAGTATTATTGCATATCTTGAAAACAATTGGACAAAGAAAGAAATAAAGAAATTTTCAAAAAGAATTAATAAACTTTTAAATTTAATTCAAACCAATCCTGAATTATTTCCAAAAACTAATATAAAGAAAAATATAAGAAAATCAATTCTTACAAAACAAAACACAATTTATTATAAATTTGAAGATGGAATAATTTATATTCTTTCAGTTTTTGACAATAGACAGAATCCTGATAAGTTAAAAATATAATACAATGACAATTCATAAACAAGGACATAAAATTATTGCTTTTACATTTGTAGTTTTGTTGTTGCTTATTTTAATAATAAATTATATATTTCCACACCACCAAAGCATTTTTCATTATCTTTTTTATTGTATATGCTTAATTATTTTTGTAACAATAATATTATTTTTTAGATATCCAAAAAGAGAAGTTAAATTTGATTATAATAATATTTTAAGTTCAGTTGATGGCAAAATTGTTGTAATAGAGGAAGTTGAAGAAAATGAATACTTTAAAGAAAAACATATACAGGTTTCTGTTTTTATGGCTATGCACAATCCTCATGCTAACTGGAGTCCTGTAAGTGGTAAGATAAAGTATATAAAATATCATCCTGGAGCACATTTTCCCGCGTTTATGGCTAAAGCTTCATTACGAAATGAAATGATAACAACAGTTATAGAAAATGATGAAAAACAATCTGTTTTAATACGACAAATAGCAGGAATATTAGCAAGAAGAGTCGTAAGCTATGTTAATATAGGCAATGAGGTAAAACAAGGCGATCAACTTGGATTTATAGAATTTGGCTCCCGCGTAGATTTACTATTGCCTTTAAATGTTGATATACAAGTCGAACTAAATCAAAAGGTCAGAGGGCAGGAAACAATAATTGCAAAATTCAAATAATATTATTGGCACATTTTTTGATTTATTAAAAATAAAATAATTTATTAACCCATAAAAAAAAATAAAGCTATGAAAAAAACAATGTTTTTATTCTCATCAGTTTGTTTTATAAGTTTTATGATTATTTCGTCAGCATCAGCTCAGGAAGTTGTAAAACAAAAAATTACTTCCAGAAAAAGTATTAATAAAAAGGTGGTAAGTAATGAAAAACAACAAAACAAGCAAGCCAAACCTATGCGTATGGCTGAACAGAAAAAGGTAAAAAGAACTGCTGAACTGCGTCAAAAACCTGATAATAATCTGAATAAGGCAAGTAAATCAGAAAACAGGTCTAAAAGCAATTTAAGTATTACAAAAAAGGAGAGCAAGACAGCACAAACTCCTGAATCTAAAAGATCACCTAAAAGTCCTCCTAAATATAAACTTAAAACTGTTAAAAGTTCAAAAAAAGCAATGAATAAACAAATATCACCTGTTAAGAGGTAATACCAAATCGTCATCAAATATATTGTATTACTTCTAATAAAAAATTGATAACAACCATTATACATCTGAATTAAACATTAGTAGAGGCGAATGTCTGTTCGCCTCTACTAATTTATTACCAAGCAGAGTATAAAATAAACCCCAAAATATAAAAAGATACAGAATTACTATATTTGTGATTTTAAAAATCTTATTTAAATGGAAGTTGAAAAAAGAAAGTTTATACATAGTTTAATATTTCCTTGTTTTTTTTTAATGTTAATATGGTTTATTAAGATTATTGAGCAATTTTTTGGCTTAAATTTTACCATTTTAGGAATTTATCCATTAAAAATTAAAGGTTTGGTTGGTATTATCACAGCACCTTTGATACATGCTAATTTCTCACATTTAATGGCAAATTCTGTCGCTTTGTTTATATTAAGTGTAGGAATATTTTATTTTTACAGGAAAATTGCTTATAAAGTATTTTTTTTTATTTATTTTATCACTAATATATGGGTTTGGTTTTTTGCGCGTGAGTCATATCATATAGGAGCAAGTGGACTTGTTTATGGATTCGCTTCTTTTCTTTTTTTTAGTGGTATTATAAGAAAAAATATACAATTAATGGCATTGTCTTTAATAATTGCTTTTTTGTATGGCGGTTTGTTTTGGGGTATATTCCCTGATTTTATTCCTAAGGAAAATATATCATGGGAATCACATCTTATGGGAGCTATAGCAGGAGGCGTGATAGCAATATTTTTTAAAGAATATGGACCTCAACGCAAAAAATATGAATGGGAAGAAGAGGAAGAAGAAAATGATGAAAATGATGAAAATAACAGTTCCGGTAATATGATTGATATTAAATATTTTTATAAAGAAAAATAAATCTTTATATACTATAAACATTTATATCTGTTTAAAGCGGATTATAATTTGTTATTTCACCCTACAAAAGTGTTATTAATTGCTTGCCACGTGAAATTCTGCGAAGCAGAATATTTCATTGGGGTCAATTATCAATCATCAATTGCCAATATTTCTTCCTCTTTCAATTTCTTTTTCAATATCTTTCTTTTTTAATGTTTCTCTTTTGTCATACATTTTTTTACCTTTTGCAATAGATATTTCAATTTTCGCTAATCCTTTTTCGTTTATAAACACTCTGACAGGGACAATTGTTAATCCTTTTTCTGTTGTCTTATTAGCTATTCTTTTAAGTTCTCTTTTTGTAAGTAACAGTTTCCTGTCACGTTTTGGCTCATGGTTATAGTGTGTGCCAAATTTATATTCTGATATGTGCATGTTTTTAACAAAAAGTTCATTATCAATAAATATACAATAAGCATCAACAATATTGGCTTTACCTTCTCTTAATGATTTAATTTCTGTGCCTGTAAGCTTTATTCCTGCTGTAAAATTTTCAAACAAAAAGTATTTAAAACTTGCTTTTTTGTTTTTTATATTAATGTTATTATTATATATTTTTTTGTTCATATAATTATGTTAAAAAATCAAGAGTTTGTAATATGTTCAATGTTTAAAGTTCAAAACTCATAGTTCCGTTGCCCATTATTTTTTATCACAAATGGTTTATAACACTGTTTATTTCCTGTGCAGCTATTTTAGGATTAGCAGCAGAACATATAGCTGACACAACAGCAATACTATCAGCTCCGGCATATATAACATTTTTAATGTTGTTTTTGTTTAATCCTCCTATTGCTACAAGATAATGTCTTGATATTTTTCTGATTTTTCTAATTCCTTGTATTCCCCATGGTTTTTTAATGTCTGTTTTCGTTTTGGTATCAAAGACAGGACTTATTCCAAGATAATTTACATTCCATTTTTCAGCTTGTTTTACCTGTTCTGTTGTTTCTACTGACAGACCAATGACAGCATTATCTCCTAAAATTTCTCTTGCTTTAAGATAGGGCATATCATCTTGTCCAAGATGAACTCCATCTGCTTTTATGGCAAGGGCAACATCTACTCTGTCATTAATAATCAATGGAATATTAAGAGGCGTAAGTAATTTTTTTATTTGTTCGGCTTTTTCAATAAAATTGCGTGTGTTAATATTTTTTTTCCTTAACTGTATAATATTTACACCTCCTTTAACAGCTTCGGAAATAACATCTGCAAGGTTTCTTCCTAAGCAAAGTTTTTCATCAGTTACTAAGTATAACATTTTTGTTTTCCACATATTCTGCTTTTAAATATTTTTTAATATCAGTTTTTTTAATATTATAAAGAGTATCTAAAAAATTAATCTGTAAAGTTCCTGGACCTTTAGATTGTTTAGCAGCTATTTCGCCTGCAATACCCATTACAATCATAGCATTTATGCTTGCCTGAAAAGCAGAACTGTTTATTGCTGCAAAGGCACCTGTCAAAGCAGAGGCAGTACATCCCATAGCTGTTACTTTAGACATAATATTTGCACCATTATAAATTTTTACTATATTGTTTTTATCTAAAACAAAATCTGTTTTTCCACTGACAGATACTACACAGTTATATGTCTTACAAAGATATTGAGCTGCTTCAACAGCTGAATCAGAAGTGTCAATACTATCTACGCCTTTTGTTTTAGCATCTTCCAAAACCATTGATTTTATTTCAGAAGCATTGCCTCTTATAACAGAAGGCAAGACCTTTGAAAGTAATTGTTGTATGGTTTTATTTCTGTATATAGTTGCTCCTGCTCCTACAGGGTCTAATATTATTGGTTTGTTTTTCTTTTTAGCTTGGAGCATAGCTTTTTCCATAGCAATAATCCATTTTTTGCTTAAAGTTCCTATATTAATAACTAAGGCATCTGCTATATTTACCATGTCTTCTACTTCTTCTTCAGCATGTGCCATAACAGGAGAAGCACCTATTGACAACAAAGCATTGGCAGTATTATTCATTGCCACATAATTGGTGATGTTATGCACTAATGGTGATTTATCTCTGATTTTTAAAATATCAGACCAAATATTTTCTGCAAGTATTTTTTTCATAAATAATCATTGATGTTTAAATATAATTTTAATAAATTCATACAAATAATTTTTTTGACAAATATATAAAATTATTTTAATCTGTTTTATGCAGAAAAAAGGTTGGCTAAATATTATTTTGAGATGCTACATAAAATAGTATTTAGCCATTTATTTAATTATATATCAAACATTTAAAAAAA
>CAZOSY010000172.1:0-2177 GCA_964582565.1 uncultured Bacteroidales bacterium
GAAAAATAAAATTAATGTCTATACACGTTCTGATGCCTGTGGTGCAGCACAAAAATGGGCAGAATTTTTAGGAAAAAATCAAGAAGATTTGTTAGGTATTGGAGTTAATGCAGACCCGGGTGTAGCCAATGCAGTGAAAAAAGATATCCTGGCAATAGGATATAACAATAAAATATATATTTATGATTTGCAGACAAAAATGAAATATAAAGGATTAGAAGTTATACCTATTGATATTAATGAAAATGGGATTATTGATAAAGAAGAAAACTTCTATGATAATTGTGATCAAATAAGAATAGCAATTAAAAATGGTAAATATCCTTCTCCACCAGCAAGGAAACTTTCTTTTGTCTCTAAAGGAAAACCTAAAAATAAAGCTACTATTGAATTTCTAAAATGGATACTTACAGATGGACAAAAATATGTAAGCGAGTCAGGATATATTCTTTTGCCGGAAAAAGAAATAAAATCAGAACTTCAAAAAATTAGCGATTAATAAAGACCTTTAACATTTTTATCCGGTTGGATATTTCTTACTGGGCAAATAAATACATAAAGCTATCATAAAATTTACTAAAATTTTAAAAGTATTTTCATTTAACAGATATTTTAGAGATAAATTTAGCTCAGCATGGATGTTGGCTTGCCTTATATTGGTTATGACCATTCCTTTATTAATAGGAATAGGTTTGTTCTTAAAATCATCTTTGTTATTTGACAATTATTCTCTTGCTAATTTATTGTTTTCAAAAATATGGAAGCCACTTGACGGGAAATTTGGTTTTTATCCTTTTATTATCAGTTCTGTTTGGGTAACGTTGATAGCTATATTAATATCTGCGCCAATCTGCTTATTATCAGCTATTTATCTGACTCAGTATGCTAAAAAATATTTTTTAAAATTTATGCATCCTGTAATTGACATCCTGGCAGGAATACCTTCTGTTGTATATGGTGTTTGCGGAGTATTAATAATAGTACCTTTTATATCTAATATAGCTCCTGCATTTGGCAAACAGACATCAGGATACAGCATCTTAGCCGGGGCAATAGTATTATCAATAATGATTTCGCCTTTTATCTTAAATATACTTATTGAAATTTTTAAAAATATTCCTGATGAGCTAAAAGAAGCTTCTTTATCATTAGGCGCTACCAAATGGGAAACCATTAAATTTGTATTAATAAAAAAAATTTCACCGGGAATAATATCTTCTATAGGATTAGGTATATCAAGAGCTTTTGGCGAAACAATGGCTGTGTTAATGGTTGTGGGAAATGTTGCAAAAGTTCCTAATAGTGCTTTTGACCCGGGATATCCTTTGCCTGCTTTGATAGCTAATAATTACGGAGAAATGTTATCTATACCAATGTATGATTCGGCTCTTATGTTTGCAGCATTAGTGCTATTTGGTGTAGTATTGTTTTTTAACATAATCTCGCGGTTAACAATTACTAAATTGGAGATATATTAACATTATGACAAAAAAATTAGAAGAAAATTTTTTCAAGATATTAATGATTTTATCAACTTCTGCCATTTTATTTAGTTTAGTATTGATTATTGTAACCATTCTTATTAAAGGATTGCCTGTTTTATCTGTTGAAATGCTGACAAAAGTTCCACAGGGTGGCTATTATTTTGGTAAAGGAGGCGGTATTTTAAATGCTATTGTTGGCTCATTATATTTATCAACAGGAGCTACTTTTTTAGCTTTCTTAATAGCATTACCCGTTTCACTTTTTATGAATATTTATTTAATTAAGAAAAAACGTTTACTTAATATTATACGATATCTGCTGGATTTACTTTGGGGCGTGCCTTCAATAGTATATGGTGCTTTCGGATTCACTATAATGATTTATTTAGGAATCAGGACATCACTTTTAGCAGGTATTATTACTGTTACTCTATTTATTATTCCTATAATGATACGTGCTATGGATGAAGTATTTAAAACCGTACCACTTGGACTTATAGAAGCATCATTTTCTTTAGGTTCAACAAAGTCGGAAACAGCATTCAAAGTATTTCTTAAACAGGTTATACCAAGTGTTGTAACAGCTGTTTTACTATCTTTTGGCAGAGCAATAGGTGATGCTGCTTCTATATTATTTACAACAGGATATACTGACCACATTCCAACATCTTTATTAGAGCCGACTGCAACATT
>CAZOSY010000172.1:2277-6045 GCA_964582565.1 uncultured Bacteroidales bacterium
AATAATCTAAATGTCTTTCACGGTAATCATCATACTCTGAAAAATATAAACATTAAGGTTCCCAAACAAAAAATTACTGTAGTTTTAGGTTCTTCGGGCTGTGGAAAAACTACATTGCTAAAATGCTTAAACCGACTTACTGATTTGTATGACAACATAAAAGTTACAGGAAAAATTATAATTAATAAAGAAGACATTTTGCATTCCAAGAGAGATATTACAGAGATAAGACGTGAAATGGGATTACTTTCTCAAATGCCATATCCTTTGCCTATGAACATTTATAATAACATAGTTTATGGGCTCAGAATAAGTGGTAGAAAAAATAAAAAATTTTTAAATAAACGCGTTGAATATTATTTGAAACAAGCCAATCTGTGGGAAGATGTTAAAGATAGATTAAAAGAACCTGCTTCTTCATTATCATTAGGACAGCAACAACGTCTGTGCCTGGCAAGAGGATTAACTGTTGACCCTGACATAATTCTTGCTGATGAACCAACATCTGCATTAGACCCGGTGTCTAGTAATGCTATTGAAGAAAGATTTCTAAAACTAAAACAATACTATACTATAGTACTAGTTACTCATACTTTACGACAGGCAAAAAGATTAGCTGATTATGTTGTATTTATGTATCTCGGTGAACTAGTAGAACAAGGACCCGCTGACGAATTTTTTAATAATCCTAAAATGGACAGAACCAAAGCTTATCTTAAAGGAACTTCAAATTAAAAACACAACTGTTTTTATTCAAGTGTTTTCACCTTATCTATTAATTATTATCTTACCTATTATATTTTCAGAAGATGTTTTTATGTTATAAAAGTAAAGCCCGTTATGAAATTCTGAAACATCTAATTTTAATACTTGTTTGTTAGATGTATAATTTTTGTCAATTACTTTTCTGCCTTGCAAATCAAATAACTGCACTTTGATATTTCCTTTATATTTTGGATTTAATTCTATAGATACAACATCTTTGCCAGGGTTAGGATAAATTATAACATCTTTATCAAAATTATTTTCTTTAACAGATACAGGATAATATGTAATTCCCAAACCATCTATATACAACACACTGTTAAGTCCAATATAGCTGCCATCATCTGTTATATTTCCTGATGCAAAACTGATATTAACCGTGTCCGCATAAGGCCATAAATTATATGTTAAAGGGACTTCAAAGTAAGTATAAGTGCTTGCAGGTTCAAGTTTAAACATATTACTATCTAACAAAATAGTAGAATCAAGACCTGTATCATATCTGGAAGAAGCGAGATAAGCGAAACCAGTATCTAAACCATCAGGAAAATATTTATAATATCCTGTTAATTTTTCAGGATTTTGATGAACTGGTTTTCCGCCTTCCGGACCATTTTCACCAAACCATCCATTAGTTATAAATCCTAATGTATCACCATAAAATACTACATTTCTTAGTTTTAATGCATAGGTTCCATCACAGGCATCAGTAGTTTTTGTTGCAGAAGTATCTCCTGTTTGAAAGATAAAAGGATTTATTGTTACCCAGTCGTCAGGTTCTTCTGTTGAGACAGGTGTCCAGTTTTCAATATCTCCGTTTGGAAAAATACCACTTCCTATAAATTCTAATCCGTCAACATAAAGACAACTTCCCGGATATTGTGTCCCATTGATATTCGAACTAAAAATGTAAACTCTCAAAGTATCGGGAGTGCCAGGCATAAAATAAAAAGGTATTCCAAATTTTGCATAAGATAATTGCGTTCCATAAAAAGTTATGGATCCACCACCCATATAATTTCCTCCACTATAAAATATTGCCACTACAAATGCTGTATCATTAGTAAGAATATTATATTTAACAAAACCTGTTAATGAATCGGGCTCGTCAGTATATGGTATTTCAAGGAGTAATGCACCGGGAACCGTATCATTATCACTGGAAATAGTTTCAAGTTTTGCAGCATAACTTCCGGAATGGCTATCTGTAACTTTGGATACATTTCCTGAACCTGTAAACATGTAAATTTGTGAATTTGAGGTTTGAAAGCTATCCGGCTCTTCATAAAAAACCTGTTGAGACCAGTTTTCAAAACTTCCGTTAAGAATTGATTGTGAAAAAGTTGTTGCTGAAGAAATCAACAAAATAAATGATAAAATAAGTAAATTTTTTTTCATAGTTAATAAATTTTTAAGATTAAACATTAAATATTATTTTTTGCAAAGATATAAATTTATGAATTAAAAAAAAATTTTACAAAATAAAAGGGCAAAAATTTATTTTACCGATATAAGATATAAGATAAAAGTTTAAAGTTTAAAGTTTAAAGTTTAAGGTTTAAGGTTCAAAATTTTAATCTATAAATGTCATATTCTTTTGCAAAAATTTTGAACTTCAATATCTATCCCATTAAATTTTGTTTTATTTAATAGAGTTGCAATTTATTGATTATTAACCATTTAACAATTTAACTTGTTTTTTAATACTTCTCAATACATTTTCTGTTGCTCCTTTTTTATTTTCAATATAATTTTTAGATATTTTTGATGTCTGTGCCAAAAAATTACTGTCATCTAACAGTTCTTTGGTCTTATCAATGAGTTTATTGCTGTTTGTTACACAAAACGCTCCTTTTAATTTTATTAAGTCCTTTGCTTCCTGAAATTTATTATAATTAGGTCCAAAGATTATAGGATTTTCAAAATTTGCCGGCTCTAATATATTATGAATTCCTTTACCGAAACCTCCGCCTATATATGTTATTGTAGCATATTGATAAAGATGAGAGAGTATTCCTATAGAATCTATTATCAAAACGTTTGCTGTATTGATATTATCTTGCGTTGCCTCTGATAGTTTAAGTGTTTTTACTTTAAATTTATTTATTATCTCATTTATATGTTCTTTATTTATCTCATGTGGAGCAATTAAAAATTTTAAATTCTTATATATATTATTATTAATTAAAACAGATAAAAGGTCTTCGTCTTTTGGCCATGTGCTACCTGCTACAAATAAATTTTTATCCTGTTTGAAAAGTTTTATTAAAGGAAATAATTTTTTTTGTTTGTAAATAGCCCATACACGGTCAAAACGTGTATCACCTGTTACAGATACATTATTGATTTTAACAAAATTTAGCAATTTTTTGGATTCTGCATTTTGAACAAAAAAATGAGTTATATTATGCAATTGTTTTCTAAACCATAATCCGTACCATTTAAAAAAATATTGCTCCGGACGAAAAATGGCAGATACAATAAATACAGGTATATTTTTTTTATGAAGTATATTCAGATAATTAAACCAAAATTCATATTTAATAAAGAATACTATTTTGGGCTTAATCAGTTCTATAAATTTTGTAGCATTATCTTTTGTATCAAGGGGAAGATAAAAGATATAATCAGCATTTTTGTAGTTTTTTCTTATTTCATATCCTGAAGGAGAAAAGAATGTTAATACAATTTTATATTCAGGATATT
Organism: uncultured Bacteroidales bacterium; assembly: GCA_964582565.1. Lineage (GTDB taxonomy): Bacteria > Bacteroidota > Bacteroidia > Bacteroidales > CAZZDX01 > CAZZDX01. The sequence continues at coordinate 5,749 of CAZOSY010000172.1, forward strand.
TTTGTTTAAACATTTCAATTATTGGGCGTCCCTGTTCAAATTCACCTAAAGAAGCACAGTGAAACCAAGCAATTTTTTTATTATCATTTTTAACAGAAGATTTTATTTTTTGAAACAAATTTCTTCTTCCGTAAATCCACAAACGAGATTTTTTGTTAAATAAACCCGTAATAACAATGCCAAAATAATAAATTTTTATTATAATATTGTATAAATAAGTCATATCAAGTTATGTTATTACCAAAAAATCACTAGTGTCCGACTAAATTTAAAAATTTAGGTAAAATCGTTTCTAAA
>CAZOSY010000173.1:0-6020 GCA_964582565.1 uncultured Bacteroidales bacterium
CCAAATAAAGCATAGCTTGTTGCTCTTACCGACTTATGCCAGATAACAGTAATATCCAAAAGAACATCTGTTGCACTGTCTGCCGGTGATATTAATACCGGTTTGTTTGGCGGTGTGGTTTGTTCAAGAACTGTTACTGATGAGTCAAGTTGTTTTATGGCATTAATTGCTGTATATATTATTGCTTCGTTTTTTACTGCAAGTAATGGAGTTAATACTGTATCGGCTGAGTCAAGTTTTGAATAAAAAGTATCAACAGCATAAGGAGCAAACTGGGCAAGATTCTGAGCTATTAAACCAATATATTTTCTACTTGTATCAAGATTTGCCTTGCCATTATATCTAAAAAACATAGGTTTAAATTTTCTAATATCATTTAATCCATAGTCAAATGAACTTGTATCTTTTTTTAACAATCGGTCAGATTGAGAAGACCAACCAGGTGTATAAAAATAAGATGTTGAATAAACTTTACCATTAAAATATCCAGCATATCCAGGTCCATTTGCTATTGTTCCCAAAATACCTATGTTTAAGATTTGCCCATTCTGAGCAATACTATAAGTACCTATGTTGTATTGCCCATTCTGAGCAATATTATAGGTACCTACGTTGTATTGCCCATTCTGAGCAATACCATAAACACCTGTGTTCTTATATGTGGCGTTTTCAGCCAATGCATATACCCCTATTCCTTCTGTAAGATTAACAGTAAGAATTGGAATACCACCATCTGTGTGAAAAAGACCTGCAATATGATTATTATTATTAAATGTCTTTAATTGATAAGAGAGATAAGGTATTGGGGCCTGCTGAGTTGTATTGATATTTACTCTATTTTGTGTATAAATATCATCATTAATACTAGTTGGAGGAATACCAAGATTATTCAAATCATACCAGTCATTGTCTGCGCCTCCGACACCACCATCTGCATCAACATAAATCACATCACCGGATTCATTAACAGATAATACACCTTGGTCCGGATTTAAAGGAACATGTGAAGAATTCTCTCTTAAATCAGTGAAACGTAAACCGCTAAAACCCGGTTCATCAGCAACATAAGTTCCCGGTGAATTTATTTCAACTGTTTGTGTTGGGTCTTCTGAACCCATGAAATATAAATTAGTGCCAGGGTTACCTCCGAATCCTATTCTGACCTGATTACCATTACTCCACCATCGTGATGCTTCTAAACCTTCGTAGTCAGCCGACAATAAGTTACCGGTTTGTTCTGTAGTATAAATAAAACGCATTGATCTCGGAAGAGCAGCAGTAGTAGTAGCAGAACTACCCCAGTCAATAATTGCCTCATGACGATTTTCATCCTTATCTATGAATAGCATTCCAACATACATATTAAGCGCACGTACATTACTATAAGTACCTACATCCATCCAATCGCGATGTCCGGCTAAACTTGGTGTTGCAGGGTATCCTATTTGCAATAAAGATAAAGGATTAGGTTCTCCTGTAGTTCCATTTCTCCAAATACCGACTCTTGTAATATTATTTTCTAATTCTCCACTTATTGTTTGCTGACCTGCTGTGATGCGCATACGCTCGCTTGTAAACGGTGTTGATGGTATTGTTGATCCGTTAACAAGGAATTGCATTGGTAAGTTTTCCTGCTGTATTAATTGGGCATTGCCATTGGCAGCTATGCCTACAAGAAAACCGTCAGTGGCTAAGCTGCCTGTGCCTTGTGGTGGTAGTGGTGGATGTGGCATAAGAAATATACCATTTGTAAATGATATATGTACGGGATTTGTGTGAACTAAACCCGCATCAAATAATTGCACTTTATGATGAGGATTTTGCATACCTACACCAATATTAATTTTAGAAAAACCACCAATTGTAGGAACAGTGTATTTTCTTCCAAAATTTATGGACGGATTATTGGATTGAATTAAATCTGATGTTCCTGTTGGTGTTAATTGGCTACCTATGTAAAGTGAACTATCACCAATATATAGCGAACCTTTAATTCTAACACTATCAGCAAAAATTTGTCCTTTAACTTCTAACGAATATTGCGGATTAGAGGTATTTATACCAAATTTGATATTAACGGGATTGTGGTCTTTGTCAACAGCAAATAAGCTGCTGGGTTGCAATTTTTCCAGCTTTTGTGAATAAGAAAAATTGCTGATTAGCAGAAGTGTAATTATTGCTACTGCTGTTTTTTTAATTTTTTTTAGTGTTCTCATAGTTTTTTAATTTTAAGTTAATAAATAATTATTTTTTTATTCAAGGTATTGTTATTAGTTTTTATTTTTAAAATATAAATTCCTTTAGTGTATTTTGATATATCAATATTCTGCGGATTTTCAATATACATTTGTTTTATTAAATTTCCATAAATATCATACAGATAGATATTAACTGGCGATATATTAGGATTATTCCATTTAACGTTTAATATATTATTTGTAGGATTTGGATATATATTAATTTCGTCATTTTCTAAAGTATTTTCATTAATTATAACCAGTGGGTTGCAGGTCAATGAATCAGTAGATACACAAACATCATCAATGTAATAATATGCAAAACAAATTGAATCGGGAAAAGTTTCACCGGGAATAGTAATAGTTGTATCAAATAAAATTGAATCTGTATGAAGATTATCATAAAAGTTACCTAAATACATATAAAGATATGTAGAATCTGCAATAATTTCGCCTTTTATTTTAACCCAATTTGCTGTATCACTTATTATTACACTTGTATTAATATGAGCAAAATTTGTTAAAGCTATAGGATAATTACTAAAATCTATTATTGTAGTTGAAAATAATACACCTAAATTGTTGGTAGCACAATTTGAATTATTAGCTAAATTAATTTTAAAACTAATATAATATTTCTCACCGATTGTAAGTGAACTATCTAATTGACATACTATAATCTCCCTATAGTTTGGGAAAGTATTGCTTGTTGCTCTTGTAAATAACCCCGAATATCCATTTCCTGTGGCTGCGTATTGAAATCCCAGCATATTGTTTGGTACTGCCACATAATATAATGAATCATCACAAGAATTAAAATAATCAGCTGTATAAAAGCTACCCCAATTACCAATATAACCGTCATAATCGCCACAATAAACAGGGCAGGCATCATATTCCTCAAAGCTCGGGTTAGGCACCAGGTTTTGTGCAAAAGCAGAAATACAAATTGAAAAATAAAAAATGAAAATAGTGAAAAATATTTTTAGTAAAGTTTTCATAATTTTATAATTTAATATGCAAAATTTTTTTTAATTTTTTTAAGTGTTCTCATATTTTTTAAATTTTTGGTTAATGAATAAAATTTATTTAAGTATAACTAATTTTTTTGTGAGCACCTCCTTTCCTGTTAATAATTTAATAAAATAAATACCTGATGGATATTTTGAAACATTAATAATATTATTTTTATTTTGAAAAACATTTACTTGTTTTATATGTTTTATAAGAATACCAAAAGAATTATAAATATAACAACTAACTTTTTTTGAATCATTTATATTATATTTAATGTTGATAAATTTACTAGTAGGATTAGGATAAATATTTATTTCATATATATTATTATTTTTTTTTATATTATCAACATTAATACAAGTTATAGAATCTTCTGATACACAGACATCATCTAAATAGTAATAAGCTCTCTGAAGATAACTGTTATTAATATGAATAGTATCAGTATGTTCGTCATCAAAAAAATTACCTATTAAAATATGCTTATAGGCAGAATCTGCGATAATGCTACCCTTAATTGTTGTCCAATTTACTGAATCGGTTATAATATTTGTATCAACAATATGTGCAAAATTTATTGTGGGGACACCATAAATTAAATCATAAGGATCATAATCCGTATAAGATTGTGTTGAAAAGAGAAGTCCAATATTATTAGTTGCAATTCCTATTCCTAAACCACCAGAAAAATTTACTTTGAATGACACATAGTATTTATTACCAATAATTAATGGTGTTATTAATTGACACCCTAAATATTCTTTATAATATGGATGCGGAGTTGTACAACTAAGAGAATGAAAACCGCAATAACCTTTTCCATCTGCTGCTTCCTGGTATCCAAAACCATTTGCAGGAACCCCCCAATCATATATAGTATCACAGGCATTAAAATAATCAGGGTTCCCACTACATGTGTACCAGCAATGTGGCAGCATAAAAAAATCATTAGGACAACTGCTATACTCCTTAAAGCTCGGGTTAGGCACCAGGTTTTGAGAAAAAGCAGAAATATAAATTGAAAAATAAAAAATGAAAATAGTGAAAAATATTTTTAGTATGGTTTTCATAATTTTAGAATTAATCTGCTAAATTAAATAAAAAAAATATTAATATCAAAATTTTTTATAATTTTTTTTTCAGGCACAGGTTACAAACTTGCGCCAGCAGGGAATATATAAATCAATAGTAAAAATAGTAGGAATACCTGGCAAAGAGGGAACATTTAACCGTCCTATTTCAAAATCCTGATTAATGACTCTCCATATACCTGCCTCACGGCCATAATATTTCATCAATCCTACCCTTTTATGTCCTCCTTCATTTACAATTATTCCCTGTCCTTCTCCCTCAACATATATGGAACCATCTCTAATATGAAGTTTTTCAGTGGGATTTGTAGTGCCAATGCCGACTCTCACATCTGAAGAAAATGTAGTGTTGTCACCCTTCATCAAACAAATTCTGCCCAAATCAGAACGAATATGGTCACCAATGCCATAAGTAACAAAATAAAGGGCACTGTCACCTACTTTTAGATAATTTTTCGCTTCAATTACCGATGCTGTTATCTTATCATTTACTTTTAGCGACTTGTTAATTTTGACATTGCGGTTTGTAAACACAGTGTCTTTGCCTATTGGTTTCCATAATGGATTTCCGTGTTGAGCATAGGCATTACCTGTAAAAGCTGCTATTACTATAATGGCAATCACAAATTTTTTTAATGTTTTTTTGGTTTTTTTCATGATAATTTTTTTTTAAGTGAATGATTCATTTTATTTTATTATTTTTTGAGTGTAAATTTTATTGGAATTTTGAATATAAACGATATACATACCTTTTGGTAAATTATTAATATTTATTGTGATGTTTCTATCATCAAATATTTTTAAAAATACTTGTTTCCCCAACAAGTCATAGATTTTAAATACCGTATTCTTCTCAGAAGAAAAAAAGGAATGGATTTCTACAGATATTAAACTTTCTGAATATTGAATATTTACAAAATTTTCATTACTGATTTCAGAAACTGCAACAGGACTTTCGCCAACATAAACATCGTCAATGAAATAATAGGATGCACATTCGCTATACCCATTATCGAAATATTTTAAAGAAGATGTTAAGCTGTCAACAAAAAAATTACCTATCACCAAATACAGGTAAGCAGAATCTGCTACAACTGTATCTGAAATGGTTGTCCATCCACTAGAATCTGTTATTAACTTGTTGGTAAAAACATGAGCAAAATTTTTGACATAATAAGGCGTATTAGGAGGATTTCCGTCATAGTAAAACTCATAAGTTGTAAATAATGCACCGAGTTTATTTGTTGCACAATTTGCTTTTAGTACACTTCCTAAACTTAAATTTACTTTAAATGAAATATAATATGTATTGCCAATTTGCAATGTATCTGCTAACTTAATACCAATATATTCTCTCCCATTTATATTCGGCAACTCTTTAGTATATAATCCAGCATAAGCATTTCCACTTGCCGGCTGTTGATAACCACCACAATTGTTAGGTACAGAAATAAAAGAAGTTGCACAAGCATTGTAATAATCTGGTGTAATTCCAAATTTAAGCCATCCCACAGCACAGTATATTTGACTTTGACCAGTTGGGCATTGAACCGTATCTTCAAAGCTCGGGTTAGTCACCAGGTTTTGTGCAAAAGCAGAAATACAAACTGTAAATTGCAGAATAAAAAGTGTGAAAAATATTTTTAATAAAGTTTTCATATTAAAAAATTTTAGC
>CAZOSY010000174.1:0-4167 GCA_964582565.1 uncultured Bacteroidales bacterium
ATAGATAAATCATTTATGAATAATAGATAAACTGATACATAATTATTAACACTTTGTTGAAAAGATTAAATTATTACAATTATTACAATCTTTACAATTTTAAAAAAAATGGCAACAAAAATTAAATACTTTGAAGATTTAGAAATATGGCAAAAAGCAACAGATGCTGCTGTAGCAATTTTTGAGATTAGTGAAAAAGGAAAGTTGGGTAGGGATTATGGCTCACGTGATCAGATCAGAAGGGCTGTTTTTTCTATTTCGAATAATATTGCTGAAGGATTTGAATATAATAATAATACAGAATTTCTAAGGTTCCTGAAATATGCAAAAGGTTCGTGTGGCGAAGTCAGAAATCAATTGTTTATTTTAAAACGTGTTGAATACCTTTCAGAAGATTTTTATATGAAAATGTATTCTCAATTAATAGAATTATCACAACAAATTGCCAATTTTATGAAATACCTGAAGATTTTTGAAAGCAGAAAAAAGAAAAAATAATCTTTACAATTATTACAATTATTACAATTTTTTCAATCTAATTAGCAAAACCGATTAATAAACATAATATAAATTGAACATAAATAACTTACATAGAATTTATTTTTTAGGAATAGGCGGCATAGGAATGAGTGCCTTGGCAAGATATTTTAAAGCAAAAAATGTTGATGTTATGGGCTATGATAAAACAAATACTATATTAACTCAGCAACTTATAAAAGAAAAAATACCTGTCCACTTTAAAGAAAATATAAATATAATACCTGAAAATATTGACCTTGTTATTTATACTCCGGCAATACCTAAAACAAATAAAGAATATAAATATTTTTTAAAAAATAAATATGACATTAAAAAACGTTCCGAAGTATTAGGAATGCTTACTCAAAAAATGTTTACTGTAGCAATAGCAGGCACACACGGAAAAACAAGCATCACAGCACTAATAGCACATATCTTAAAACAATGTGATATTAAAGTAACAGCATTTATAGGAGGAATAACCAAAAATTATAATTCCAACCTTGTCCTGTCACAAAATAGTGATGTTATTGTTGTTGAAGCTGATGAATATGATAAATCTTTTCTTACTTTACATCCTGATATTGCTGTTATAACTTATATGGACCCTGACCATCTTGATATATACGGTTCAAAAAAATATATGCAGCAATCTTTTTTATTATTTGCTAAACAAATTAAAAATAAAGGCAAACTTATTATAAACAAAAATCTGAATATATCCGATAAACTAAATGTAAAAAAAATTACTTATTCATACAATACTAAAAGCGACTTTTGGGCATCAAATATTAGAGTTAACAACTTAACAAACGAAAATATTTTTGACTTAAACCGGGAAAATGATACTGTTAAAAATATAAAATTTAAAGTGCTAGGAAAACATAACATAGAAAATGCAGTAGCCGCCTTATCAGTAGCATTATCAATGAACTTAGACAAAACAAAAATCAAAAAAGCCATTGAAACATATACTGGCGTTGAAAGACGATTTGACTTTATAATAAATACCGAAAAAATTGTTTACATTGACGACTATGCACACCATCCAGCAGAACTAAAAGCTTGTATTCTGGCTGTGAAAAAATTATATCCAAACAAAAAAATTACAGCTGTTTTTCAACCTCATCTTTATTCAAGAACACGCGACTTTGCTGATGAATTTGCACAAAACTTGAATATGCTTGATAAACTTTTTCTTTTGGAAATATATGCTGCACGCGAATTGCCTATTACGGGAATTAACTCTAAAATGCTCCTTGATAAAATTAAAATTAAAAATAAATGCCTGTGTAAAAAAACAGAACTCTTAAATAAACTAAAAAAACAAAATATTGAAGTATTATTAACTCTTGGTGCCGGTGATATTGACCAACTCATAAAACCTATTAAACAACTATTAATAAATAAATTAAAAATTTATACCGGAAAATTATAAATTATGTGCTTCATGCTTTCTGCTTTGAACTTGAAACTTGAAACTTTTGTCTTATTATATTAATGAAAAAAATAATTAACATATCAATATGGTCAACGCTTACAATAGCTTTATTTGTTCTAATAGTATTTATTTATGAAAAACAAAAAAATATAAAATGCAAAAAAATTAGTATATATATTGATTCACAAAATGCTAAATTTGTTGCAAAAGAAGATATAAAATCAATGATTTATCAAATGCAGGGAAATATAATAAAAAAACATTTATCTGATATAAATATTAAACAAATTGAAAAAAAAATTAACCAAAACCCATATATAGATAAGGCAGATGCCTATTCAAATATTAATGGCACAGTAAAAATTGATGTTACACAACGAAAACCAATAATGAGAATTATAAATAACAGAGGCGAAAGTTTTTATCTTGATAATTACGGACACAAAATGCCATTAAATAATAAATATACAGCAAGAGTTATTATAGCAAGTGGAAACATAAAAAAGCAATCTTATCCGCCTCAGGCGGATAAAAAGGATAGCACTTTGATTAGGCAATCTGAAATATATAAACTTTATTCTTTGGCAAAGTATATCAATTCATCTGAATTTTGGCAAGCACAAATATCTCAGATATATATTAATAAATCAGACGAAATTGAATTTATACCTTATATTGGTAATCATATAGTGATTTTTGGAGATATTGACAATATGAAAGAAAAATTTGAAAACCTTTTTGCTTTCTATAAACAAGAGTTTAATAATATAGCTCGCAATAAATATAAATCTATAAATTTGAAATATAAAAATCAAATAATATGTTCTAAATTTTGAATACAATGAAAAAATCAGAAATTATAGTTAGCCTTGACATTGGCACAACAAAAATAGCCGCCATAGTAGGAGAAAAAAATCAATATGGTAAGATAGAAATTCTCGGATTATCAAAAACAGAATCTGTGGGAGTTATACGGGGCGTGGTATCTAATATTGAAAAAACCGTTAACTCAATAAAAAAAGTTGTCTCAGATATAGAACAAGAAGCAGAAGTAAGTATTGGAGAAGTATATGTTGGTATTGCCGGCCAACACATAAAAAGCTTACAACATCGCGGAGGTATTATCAGAGATACTCTTGATGATGAAATTTCTCAGGAAGATATTACCACTTTAAGAAAAAATATGTTTAAACTGGTTATGCAGCCCGGAGAAAAAATAATTGATGTAATACCTCAGGAATATATTATTGATAAACAACAATTTACAGGCGAGGCTATAGGTATTATAGGTATGGCAGGAATTAGCCTGGAAGCAAATTTTCATATAATTGTTGGAAAAGTTGCTGCTGCAAAAAATATTGAAAGATGTATTAAAAGAGCAGGATTGGAAATGTCCGGAATGATACTTGAACCTATTGCTTCCGCAGAAGCCGTACTAAGCAAAGAAGAAAAAGATGCAGGTGTTGTCATTGTCGATATAGGCGGTGGAACAACAGATATAGCAATATTTCAGGATGGAATAATACGTCATACTGCTGTTATACCTTTTGGCGGTAATGTAATTACCGAAGACATTAAAGAAGGATGTTCCATTATAAAAACTCAGGCAGAAGCATTGAAAATTAAATTCGGCTCAGCACTCGCAAAAGAAAATAGTGATGAGGAAATAGTATCAATACCAGGATTAAGAGGACGACCACCAAAAGAAATATCTCTCAAAAATCTCTCAAACATTATACAGGCAAGAGCAGAAGAAATTATAGAATATATATATTATGAAATAAAAAATTCAGGATATGAAAAAAAACTTATTGCAGGAATAGTATTAACAGGAGGCGGAGCACAACTAAAACATATTGCTCAACTAACTGAATTTATTACCGGTATGGATACCCGTATAGGATATCCAAGCGAACACTTAGCTAATAATATACCGGAAAAAGTTATAAATCCAATGTTTTCAACAGGAATAGGACTTATTATTAAGGGTTTTGATTATATAGAAGAACAAAAAAAGAATTTGAATAAACCAGGTCATAAAAAAAATAAATCAGGTGGAGTAATAGAAAAAATTAGAAAATGGTTTGATGATGATATCAATTAAAACTGGTAACTAAGAGGCTTAGAGTTTGAACTTTGAAGTTTGTGCTTTGTAACTTGTAACTTATAACTGAAAACTGGCGACATTAAACTTTGAACATTGAACA
>CAZOSY010000174.1:4267-6010 GCA_964582565.1 uncultured Bacteroidales bacterium
GCCTGCATTAGGCGTATAATATATAATACAGAGTTTTTTGCAAATATTATTTAATTAACAATTTGCAGGAAAATAATGTTAATAAAATTTTTAAACAATTATAGATTCTATTTATTAAAAAATTAATTTTATGAAAAACAAAAATACTATATCTGATATGATTAAATTTGATTCTCCCAAAGAAAAATCATCTATTATTAAAGTAATAGGTATCGGTGGTGGTGGCGGCAATGCTGTTACTCATATGTATAATCAGGGAATAAAAGGCGTTGATTTTATCCTTTGTAATACTGATGCTCAAGCCCTTGAAAAAAGTCCTGTGTCTAATAAGTTACAATTAGGGACTTCTTTGACAGAAGGAAGAGGCGCTGGTGCTAAACCCGAAATTGGTAAACAAGCTACCATTGAAAGTATTGATGAAATAAAAAAAATACTTGAAAAAAACACCAAAATGCTTTTTGTTACTGCTGGAATGGGTGGTGGAACAGGAACAGGCGGAGCTCCTGTAATAGCTAATATTGCTAAAGAAATGGGGATATTAACAGTAGGTATTGTTACGCTCCCTTTCTCTTTTGAAGGAAGAAAAAGAATGCAACAAGCCGAAGATGGTATCAAAGAACTAAGAGAAAATGTAGATACACTTCTTTTAATATGTAATGATAAATTAAGAGAACTATGTGGAAATCTTAAACTTAGACAAGCTTTTGATAAAGCTGATGATGTACTTAATACTGCTGCTAAAGGTATTGCCGAAATTATAACTGTTACAGGTAATGTTAATGTGGACTTTGAAGATGTTAATACTGTTATGAAAGATAGTGGTGTAGCTATTATGGGTACTGGAACTGCCCAAGGCGAAAACAGAGCAATGGACGCTATTCAGATGGCAATAACTTCCCCTTTGCTAAATGACAATAATATTAAAGGAGCAAAAAATATGCTGTTATATATTATCTCCGGCACCGATGAAATATCTATGGATGAAGTAGGCGAAATAACTGATTATGTCCAGCACGAAGTCGGCTCTACAGCAGATATTATATGGGGAAACGGATATGATGAATCTCTTGGTGATAAAATTAGTATTACTCTTATAGCTACCGGCTTTAACAGAGCCGATGCAAAATCTCCTCCAAAAATTGTTCATACCCTTGATGAAAATGTTAATGAAAATAAAAATATTAAGAACCTTTCAATAAATTTTCCCAAATTTGAAAATACAGAAAAAAAATATGATTTTGAATTAAAACAAGATATTAAAAAAGATACATTAAAACAAGATGTTAATGAACCATTTTTAAAAACAAAAACCAAAGATAATCCTAGCTCTTCTTTAAAAAATTCTAAAATACAGGAAGATTCTAAACATCAAGAGAAATCTCAATCACAGCATATTACAAATAATATTAAAACAATTAATACAGAGCAGAGCAAAAAGTCAGAACAGGAAAGAAAAAAAAGAATTGAAAATTTAAAAAGTTTGAGCTGTATAGTTAAGACCCCCGAAGGCGTTTCAAAACTTGAAAAAGAACCTGCCTATATCAGACGCAATGTTGATTTGCCCGAGGTTACACTTTCGTCCGAATCTGATGTGTCTGATTATACTTTAAACAAAGATAAAAATGAAAATCCTGAAATTAAACAAAACAATTCATTTTTGCACGATAATGTTGATTGATAATAGTTGCTGTTTGGTTGATAATTAATTCTATTCTATTTCCAAAGCAACACACGATTTCAATC
>CAZOSY010000175.1:0-5943 GCA_964582565.1 uncultured Bacteroidales bacterium
CAAATAACGTAAGCCCTTTTTCAGGTATATCCTTAAATCCTTGCGGATTTAAGGTATAATCTAAATAAAGGGGATGTTATCGCGTCCCGATTTGACTTCTATATTTATCATTTAATATTTGATGTTCAAAATTCAAAAAAAAATATGGCAAAGTCAAAGAAAAATATTTTTTAAGTTTAAAGAAAAAAAGAAGGTCCCATAGCTCAAATGGATAGAGCATCATCCTTCTAAGCTGAGGGTTGAAGGTTCGAATCCTTCTGGTATCACATTCCAAAAAAAATTAAGTTTATCTGATTGATAGCCAACCGTGTTAACCCGTGTGTTATCATATACATTTTTTTGTATCAATTATAATAGTAACAGGTCCGTCATTTATTAATGATATTTTCATCGTAGCACCAAATTCGCCTGTCTGAATTTGCTTTCCGAAATCAATCTCTAATTGTTTTATAAACTTCTCATAAACAGGTATTGCTGTTTCAGGTTTTGCAGATTTATTGTATGAAGGTCTGTTACCTTTTTTTGTGTCTGCATGTAATGTAAACTGACTTATTAAAAGAATTTCTCCATTTATCTCTTTTACAGACAAATTCATAATTCCTTTTTTATCGTCAAAAATTCTAAGATGAACAATTTTATTACTAAGCCATTTTATATCTTCCTGATTATCAGCATCTTCTATGCTTAAAAAAACAAGTAAGCCATTATTAATCTTACTTTTTATCTTATCATTTATACTTACAGATGCCTGTAAAACTCTTTGTAAAACTACTCGCATAATAATACAATTAATTATAAATTAATATATAAAAATTTTTTGTAAAGATATAACTTTTTTTTATTAAAAAACAAAATTTTTTCAAAAAATTATTAACATTTTTCTAATCAGGCAATTGTCTGACAGATTTTTTATTTGTTTATATATATTTAAAAATTTTGTGTAAGTTTGTATTATAATTATAATTATAAAAGATAATAAATATGAAAACAAATAAAATATTACAATTATCTATCATTCCATTTTCGTTATTATTGATTTTATTTCTATACTTTTTATCTAAAAAAGAAGTAACAGAGAGAGAAAAGTATGAAATGTTTTTAAATGAAAAATATAAAAAATTACCTGATTTTTGTAAAGAAAAATCAACCAAACCTGATAATCCCGGTTTATCAGCTTTACAAAATTATTTTATGACAATTGACACTAAATTAGGACGTGTCCCTTTAGAGCGACTTAAAAAAGCATATAAACAAACAATTGCTTTACAAAAAATGACAGGAGCTAAATCAAATCCAATAGAATGGAACGAAAAACACTCTAATATGGGAGGCAGAACACGTGCTGTTATGTTTGACCCAAATGACACAACATATAAAAAAGTATGGGCAGGCGGTGTTACCGGCGGCTTATGGTATAATAATGACATTACAAATGATAATTCTCCATGGATACCGGTTAATGATTTCTGGGATAATCTTTCTATTAGCTGTATTACTTTTGACCCTGATAATTCTCAGATATTTTATGCAGGCACAGGAGAGTCGCAAACAGCAGTAACAATTTACAGAGAATCTTCCGGCAGAGGCGTGGGAATTTGGAAGTCCGTTGATGCCGGCAGTTCATGGGAATTATTGTCTTTAACAGAGGACTTTGCGTATATCACAGATATAGAAATAAGAAATGAAAATAATAATAGTGTAATTTATGCAGGAGTTGTTTCAGGACTGTATCAGGGCCAAATTCATCAAAGCATACCTACTGACGGCTTATACAGGTCAACAGATAATGGACTGAACTGGATGCAGGTATTACCTGAAATAACAGGATTAACAGTGCCTTATGCACTCTCGGATATAGAAATAGGTGCTGATGGCAGGATATATGTAGGAACAGTTGGAAATATTAATGGAGATGGCGGCTCTGTTATCTTATATTCTGACAGTGGAACTGTTGGCTCATGGACAAAATATGAGGACTATAAAACTATTATTGAATCTGAACCTGAATATAATATACCAGGGAGAGTTATGCTTGCAAGTGCTCCTTCTGATGAAAATATAGTGTATGCTGTGCTTGCTGTTGGCACAAATGTCTATCAGAGTGAAAGCTTTGGAACATTTATAGCAAGATATATTCTTCGTTCTGATGATAAAGGTGTCTCATGGACAGAAATAAATACTCCGTCAGGTAACTGGGCTAGTATAGCTTGGCATGCTCTTACTGCTGCTGTTGACCCTAATTACCCAAATACATTATTTGTCGGCGGATTAGACATAAACAGAACCACTAATGCAGGAACTTCATGGACACGGTTATCTGACTGGGCTCAGATGTATTCCGGAGGAGCAGATGATTATATTCATGCTGACCAGCATGCTATTATTTTTAGACCTAATTCTTCTGACCAAATACTGTTTGCTACTGATGGCGGTGTCTTTTATACTGAAAGTGGAACAGATGTCCAACCTGTGTTCTTTCAAAGAAACAGAAACTATAACACTTTACAATTTTATACCTGTGATATATATCCAACTGATGATTATAATTATTTAGCAGGAGGTCTTCAGGATAATGGAACCATTATGTATACAGGTACTAATTTATCAATTAATAGTATGGTTAGTGGTGGCGATGGAGCATTTTGTTTTTTTGATAAGGATGAACCAAATATTTTTATTAGCTCTTATTATGATAATAACTATTTTATATTTGTTGACGAGGAGTATTATGATGATATCTTTGACTATTCCTGCGGAACTTTTATTAACCCTGCTGATTATGATTATAAAAATAATGCTATATATGCAAATGCTATGAGTTTTTCCGGAAGTTATGCAGATAAATTATGCAGAATACAGGGAATTCCTGATGACGTTTATGGTGATTATCTTTCTATGAATACAGGTTCAACTGTTCCTTATTCTTGTATAAAAGTTTCGCCTTATGCTCCTTTTGGTGTAACAACACTATTTTTTGGCACACAATCCGGCAGATTATTTAGAGTAGATAATGCCCAGTCCACACCACAGATAACAGAAATCGGAAGCACTGATTTTCCTTTTGCAAATATATCATGCATTGCTATTGGTGGTTCTGAAGATACTTTACTCGTAACTTTTTCTAATTATGGCGTGCCTTCTGTATGGCAAACTTATGACGGAGGAAATACATGGCAAAATAAAGAAGGTAATCTCCCTGATATGCCTATACGATGGGCTATTTATCATCCGGAAAACTCTCAGCAAGCTCTGCTTGCTACTGAAATAGGAGTCTGGTCAACAAATGAACTCACACAAAGTAATGTTACATGGCAACCGTCTGTTAATGGTCTTGCAAATGTCAGAGTAGATATGCTTAAAATAAGAGAACAAGATAATACTGTATTAGCAGCTACACATGGAAGAGGTCTGTTTACTGCAACTTATGAACTTAACCCTTATATTGATGATGGAATAAATAACAAACTTACAAAATCCGATGAAATTATTTTATATCCTAATCCAAGTTCAGGGATTATTAACATAAAAATCGAAAATATTATTTCAAAAAAAATAAAATTTTTTGTATATAACTCATCTGGTAAAATTATTTCTGATATTGAAGTAAATGACACAAATAAAATTATTCAAATTGATTTATCTGATTATTCACAGGGAACTTATTTTCTTAAACTAATTTCAGATAATGAGATAATAAAAGTAAAAAAGATGGTAATAATGTATTAATACCGACCTGCTAACAAGATACTCAATTTATTTCGTTCCTCTCATAAATAGAGATTGTTAGTCGGTCGGCATTAACCAACTTAGCAAAGCGATATCACGAACAAAGTGAGTAAACCAAGCCAATTGTAAATCCCGTATTTTTTATCGTGACAATATTATTTTCATCCCGATTTTACATCGGGATGGCGGTTTGGTATAACTTATCGTTTTTAACCAATATTTAATTCTAATTAAATTTGTATTTTTGTAGATATAAAAAAATTCACCCCGTTGGATAATTAATATATCCTACGGGGTAAAGAGGAATAAAATTTTTAAAAAATCTTTGCTTTATATCAAATTCAGGGTGGTATAAATGGAATTTTTAAATAATTACGTTCTATGTATATCAAAGTTGGGTGCAAGGCAAAAAAACGGACAATTTTACTTATGAAGTATTGAATAAAGAAATCTATAAATCAATATAAAAACCATATTTTTGTAAGAAAATATAGAAAAATGCAGGAAAGTCAAAATATTGAATGGAAAGAAAACTGGAAAGATGAATACCTGAAGTGGATTTGTGGTTTTGCAAATGCTAACGGTGGAAAAATAATCATCGGTAAAAATGACAAAGGAGAAATTGTAGGACTGAAAAATTCTCAAAAATTACTTGAAGATATTCCCAATAAGGTTAGAGACATTCTTGGCATTGTTGTAGATGTAAATCTACATAAATCTGAAAAGGGTGATTATTTAGAAATAATAGTTGAGAATTATCCATTTCCTGTAAATTACAAAGGACAATATCACTATCGAAGCGGAAGTACAAAACAAGAATTGAAGGGTACTGCATTAGACAAATTTATGCTTCAAAAGAAAGGAAAAAAATGGGACGGTGTTCCAGTTCCTAATGTTTCGACAGATGATTTAAAAAATGAAACTTTTGACTTTTTCAAGAAAAGAGCAATTATAAGTAAAAGAATTGATGAAAGCATTTTGTCCGAAAAAAATAGTGATATTCTTGAAAATTTAAAACTAACAGAAAAATCATATTTAAAGCGTGCTGCAATCTTACTTTTTCATCCCGACCCTGAAAAATATATAACGGGAGCATTTATAAAAGTTGGTTATTTTCAAAGTGATACTGAATTAGTTTTCCAAGACGAAATCAATGGAAACTTATTAGAACAAATGGAGAAAGTTATAGATTTACTGTTTACAAAATATATCAAAGCAATCATTTCATACGAAGGAATTCATCGTGTAGAAACTTATGAGTATCCCAAAGAAGCTGTTCGTGAAGCAGTTTTGAATGCATTAACTCACAAAGATTATGCATTTGGTTATCCGATACAAATAAGTGTATATGATGACAAAATCATGATTTGGAATCAAGGAAAACTTCCTGACGACTGGACTATTGATAAATTATTACAAAAACATTCATCAAGGCCATATAATCCAGATATTGCAAATGCTTTTTTCAGAACAGGGTATATTGAAGCTTGGGGACGTGGAACTATAAAGATAATCGACCAATGTAAAGAACACGGATTACCTGCACCTAAGTTTAAAAACGATGGAAATGATTTTTGGGTAATCTTTAAGAAAAACACTTACAATAAAGAAGATTTACAAAAATTAAATTTGAACGAAAGACAAATAAAAGCAGTTTTATTTGTAAAAAAGAAAGGAAAAATATCGAATAAAGAATATCAGACATTAAATAATTGTTCGAGAAATACAGCGAGCAATGATTTATCGGAATTATTAGATAAGAGTATATTGATTTCAAGTGGTAAAAGGGGGGCAGGAAGTTTTTACAAATTAAAAAAATAATATTGCACAATAATTGCACATATTGCACAATGAGAAAGAAAAGATATGAATATAAATGATTATAAAATACAAAGCCCGATGAAATTATTTTATATCCTAATCCAAGTTCAGGGATTATTAACATAAAAATCGGAAATATTATTTCAAAAAAAATAAAATTTTTTGTATATAATTCATCTGGTAAAATCATTTCTGATATTGAAGTAAATGACACAAATAAAATTATTAAAATTGATTTATCTGATTATTCAAAAGGAATATATTTTGTAAAACTCTCTTATCCTGTAAAGAAAAAGTCATTGGTAAAAACCGATAATACTATTTATACTAAAAAAATCATCATTCAATAAACCAGTTATCTGATAATTTTTGTGTAAGTTTGATGATTAATTAAAG
>CAZOSY010000176.1:0-5887 GCA_964582565.1 uncultured Bacteroidales bacterium
CCTGAATGAGCATTCTTTGGGTATTATTTGTTTTAAATACCAGATTTTGGTTATTTTTTGTGCCAAGAAAATCTCCCTGAACAGTATTATTGCCCTGAACAGACCATTTTTTCCCACTTTGTCCTAATACAATTAAAGATAAAACAACAAGTGATAATAATAAAGATAATTTTTTCATAATTATAAGTTTTTAAAATTAATAAAAATTTTTTATACATTAAACATATCAAAAATTGCTACAAATATACAATAAAAAAAAATTAAAGTCAAGTGTTTTTCAAAAAAGTATTAACATTTTTTTTATTTATTTTTATAATTGGTTGTATAATAAGCATTTATGTAATATTTTTTTTTATAATTACAAGTTTTTCAGATAAATAAAAATATTAAACAAACATTTTAATATATTAAACATATCAAAGTTACAACAAAAATATAAAAAATAATAATAATAGTCAAGTGTTTTTTAGAAAAAATAAAAAAAAATGATATATTTTTGTTAGCTTTTGTTATTATTGAAAAAGGAAATTTTAAGAATATGAGCATATTTTTGATATATGTTATATTTAATAACCTAAATTCAAGTAATTAATGCAACTTTTTCAGAGGAGAATAATATAAACGATTTGCAAAAGCATTCCAATGACTTTCCTGTGCCAACAATTTGGCCTCTTCAAAAGTTTCTCCAGCTCTTGACAAACGATAACTTACTAATTCGGAATTGGGATTAATCATATTTTAATACCATCTTTTTTTATGTTCAGATAAATTGGTGCTTTAGAATAGTTTTGCCAAGTTTGTATATTTTGAATAATGTTTGTCAAAACTTGTTCTGTTTCTAATTCTGCTTCAAAAAGAGTATCACTTATTTGATTTTTTAAATGTCTGTTTATATTTTTTTTTGTCAATATTAAAAAATCCCAATCAGATTCACTGTTAGAGTCCTTTCTCGTTCTTGAACCAAATAAAATTATTTGCGCTTTTGGATCAATGGCAAGGATTCGTTGTTTAACAAGATTTAATATATATTGTTGAATATTCATTCAAATATAATAAAATTTTTAAACAGATTAAATATTATGTGGTATAAGTCAAAGAAATTATTTTTTTAGAATATTATGCCAACAGTAAATCCGGCACTTAATGCTAATGGAAAATTCTTACCCATATAAAGATGGCTATATTGATATCCTTCAAAGAAGGTTTCTCCTGATGCATTACTATCGTCTGCCTTTGTATCACAGAATAATCCATAGCCAATTCCTGAATAAATATCAAGAGTCATAATATTTCCAAGAACCCATTGTCTGCCAAAAACTATATTTATAGCCAAAGAGTTACTTCTTACATCTGTTTCTTCATAGGAATGAGTACTATTATTATAATAAGGATAATTTTTTATCTTAAAAGAAGAAAATATTATTTCGGGTTTAATATATTTACCTTTAAGAGGGTGTGCATATCTCATTCCCGGGATTACAAAGTCCTGTCCTACAAGGAATTTAGGACCTGCTTTTACAAATACTCCGCTACCAATATTATCAGCTACTCCAAGTCCGGGACCGATAATACCAATTTTAAAGTCAAGGTTTGTTCCTACTTTTAGCATTCGTTCATAGCAGAAAGTAAGATTTCCTGTTAATGGTGAGAAGAGTTCAAATTTTGCTGCCTGTGTTTTGTCAAGTATTGCTGATTCCTGATTTGCCCTGTAAATATCAGGGGTAAGAACCTGTATCTTACCATTTTCGTATTTAATTCTTATTACTTCATCTTTTCTTATAGCAATAGTTGGTCCGTTGAGATTATCATAATCTTTGTATTTTATCTCAGAGACACCTATTTCCAATACTTTTGCCTGAATTTCGGTTTTGTCTTTTTTATAAATAATATCCTGGGCAAACAAGCCGTTAATAAAAGTAAAACAAGCTATAAAAGCAATAACATATTTAATTTTTTTCATGATTTTATTTTTTTAGATTAAACATTTTATTTTAATAATAAAAAAATGCAAATATAAACAATTTTTTGGTTATCTTATAATTTTTTTTATTTTTTAATCAATAAAAATACAAGTATAATAATTATTACAGATGTTATAATTAAAAGTATTTTTAGAATTAAAGTGTTACTGGATTTTTTTTGCTCTTCCCGGTTTATATCTTGGTTTGTTTGTTTATTTTTTATTATGTTATGACTAAATTTATTATTATTGTTTATCAGTTTTTTATGTGCCAGTAGAGTGTCGTTTAATGCTGCATACAGGTTTAGATATTTAAAGGCATTATCAAAGTCCTTGATAGCTGCATAGCTTATTGTCATTAGTTTATAATTATCTATTATTTGTGGTCTTGCAGATATTTTGTTTGCTATTTTTAAACTTTGGTTAAAATAGTTTATAGCTTTTGTGAAGTTTTCTTTTATTAATAAATTATTTCCGATAAAAGTGAGAGTAGCTGCTATATTTCTTTTATCATTCAGGTCTTCGTATATTTTTAAAGATTGAAAATACAGGTCGTTTGCCTTGTCTATATATCCTTGTTCTTCGTATATTTTGCCAATAGCTTTTATACATAAAGCCATTCCTGCTTTATCATTTAAGGTCTCTCTTATTAGCAATGACTGAGTAAAATTATTTGTGGCATTTTTATAATCGTTTTTTATATAGTTTATTCCTCCAATATTATACAGGCAGACAGCTTTACTATATAAATCGTTTTTTTCATTAGCAAGAGATAACGCTCTTTTATAGAAAGATAATGCGTTTTTAAACAGATTTTGATTTTTATATATTACTCCTATATTGATTAAACAGTCAATAATTTCCTGCTCGTTATTCAAATTTCTATATATTTTTATGGATTGTGTGTAATATTTGATTGCTGTATCATACTCGCCCATATAATTATATATAGTTCCAATGTTATTTAGTCCTGTTGCTATTCCGTTTAGATTTTTGTTTTCTTTATAAATTTCAAGTGATTTGTTATAATAATTAATGGCTTTTTTGTATTCGCCCTGTGTTTGATAAATAACCCCAATGTTGTTATAGCAGTCAGGAATTCCTTGTTTATCATTTAATTTTTTAAATATTTTTAAAGATTTCAGATAATAATTTTTAGCTGTATCAATATTACCGTTAAAAAAATATATTATTCCTATATTTTTCAATGATGTAGCAATTCCTTTTTTATCACCAATTTTTTCAGATATTTTTAATGCGTGTTGAGCATATTTTAAAGATTTATCTCTGTCAGAGTTTCGGAATTGTTCTGATAAATTGTTTAAAGTTTTAATTTTTTGCTCATAAGATGCTGTGTCTGAATTTTTTTTAAAATAAGAAGTATTGCTTTGAGCAAATAATATAAGAGAGATTAAAAAGTTTATTAAGAGAAAAGATTTTTTGAAATATTTAGATAATAACAGGAATAGATTTTTATTTTTTGTTTTAGACATATTATAAATTTGTAGTATTTTTTTTGTTGCAACTTGTTTGATTAACAGTTATATAAGGTTCAATTTTTTGATATAGTTCATCATAGATTAGGTCAAGATTTTTAATTTCAGAGATAGATTTATATCTTTTGTTTTTGTCCTTGTATTGTAAGATATTTTTTGCGAGATAATAATCTATATAAGGATGTTTGATTAATTCTTTTACAGATGTTTTGTTTATGTTTATTTTTTTTATTGAGTCCTTATTAATTTCAACAAAGGGCAGAATTTGATTGTATCTTGTAGTATCCATTCCATATACTTCCAGCAATTGTTCATATTTACAAAATCCGCCAAGCAGGTTTCTGAATTTGATAATACAATTAGAGAAGTATGGACCTATTCCTTTGATATTGAGCAAATCCAAAGAATCTGCAGAGTTTAGTTCAACAATTGTTACAGGTTTTTTTGTTATGTTTTTATTTTTATAATGTTTATTTTTATAATTTTTATGTTGAACAGTTTTTTTGATTTGTATATAAGGTTTTAATATATTGTATTCTTTTTCAGAGATAGAATATATTTTTTTCAAATCTTCTTTTTTGTAAAACTTACCACCTTTTGCTTTATAATTTTTAATGGTTTGAATTTGTCTTTTGTGCAGTCCTAATTTTTCCCATTGCATAACAGTCAAATTATTTGGGTCAAAAAAGAAAGGAGTTAAATTTATTTCAATATTTGATTTATTATATTTTTTATATCTTGTCTTTGTTTTATAATGTGATTGTTCAACTTTTTTTTGATTTTTTTCAAAACTGATTATTTCTTTTTCAAAATTCAGGAAATCAATTTTTTCTTTTGGCTTAAAAAATTTAAACAGATAAGGAGATATGATTAATAGCAGCAGTATTGACAGTAATACAAAAATTCCTCTTCGCTCTGTTTTGTTGAAATAGAGAAAATTTTTTAGTTTACTCATTATTGATTTTCCAGATATTTTATTAAGAAATTTTGTTTGCTGAGGCCAGCTGATTTGGCAAAATTAAAGTTTTTTGTGATTTATAAAAAGGAATGATAAAATATTATAACAAATCAGAAATAATAATAAATGTATTAACTGTATATCTAATTTTAGTGAGTTTTTCCTTGATTTTTTTGTTTGTTTAGCGATTCTGCATTGGTCTTTGATGTTGTTTTTACACCTTTTTTTGTAGTTTTTTTAGGTTTTGTGGCTTCAGATTTTTCTCCTTGCAGCACACCTTTTATGTATTTATTAACAGCTTTAACCTTCCCTTTAGAGTCATAGATTTCCCAGTTTCCATCTCTTTTCCCGTTAACATATTTGCCCTTATAAGACAACTGTCCTCTTCTGTTATAATATTTCCATACTCCTGTTTTTCTTCCCATAGAGTAATCACCTTCTGATTTTTTTTCGCCTGATCTGGAACGATAAAACACCCATGAGCCATCTCTTCTGCTTGCTTTATAAGAGCCCTCTTTAACAATTTCTCCGTTATAGGAATATCGCGTATATATTCCTTCTTTTCTGCCATAAAAAAATTCTGCTTCTTCTCTTAAAACTCCGTTATAAGGATAATATTTTTTACACATTCCATTTCTGATTCCATTTTTGAATGTTACTTCATAAAATAAAATGCCATCACGCGTATAGAACTTCCAGAGACCTTGTTCTCCTTTATCATCTATCATATTTAGATGCTTTTCTTTTCTTGGAGCATATTCGGGTTTTATTCCCCATGCTTCTTCAAATGTTCCTCCACCACCTTCATCTTCATACTCATCATCATCTTGAGAATACAGATATAAAGGAAAAATCAAAAGAATAAGAATTAAATATTTTAAATATTTCATTTATTATAGATATACTTTTAACTCCAAAATACTTACAAGATAAAAAACTGACTAAAATAATAATAAATTTGTATTTTTTTAATAATACGGAAAAATATAGTTTTTGTTTCTTAATTTAAAATAACACAATTTATTAATAAATTACAAAATTACTAATAGATTATAAAAAACAAAAAATATCTTTATTATTTTTTAGGTTATATTTTAAATTTGTTGTATTAAGATATATAAAAAGAAGGTAAAAATTAAAAAACTATGATATTTTAATATTTAGAACAATCTGAAAAGTATTAAATATTACAAAAATACAAATAATTCTAACCTGATTAATTCCTAATATAGACAAGTTAGAGCCAAACAGGTTATATGTTAAATTGACCTAATTTCTAATTTTTAATTGACCTAAAAAATTACCAATTACCTAATGTCTAATTTGTCATTAGTCCGCCTAAGGCAGATGAGATTTTGGTTAGAGCAATTAGAAATTATAAAAAAGTTCTATATAAAATATTCTGCCAAAAAATACACGAATATTATAAATAAGATACAAAATGGATTGACTTGTATAGTAATAAGAAAATTG
>CAZOSY010000177.1:0-5872 GCA_964582565.1 uncultured Bacteroidales bacterium
AAAAGTTGTATAAACTAATAACTAATTATAGAAAATATACTGTGAATGGTTACAATCTATAGATGAATTCAAGTTACAAATGCAACTTTTTGATTAAACAAATTTATATATATAAATGTAAATTCAATTAGTAAGTGCGACAAAATCAATTAAAGGTAATGAGAATATTCTCATTATCTTTGCAAAAAATGTCGTATGAATAAAGAAAAATATTTACAACTCACACAGGAGCAAAAATAAAAAACATACTTTAACTATTTGAATAACAGGGTTTAAACCCCTATTTTAGCAACTATATTTTTTAATAAAACCACAGGTTTAATTATCTTGTTGCCTATTATTCGGTATAAGTCGTTTAGTTAATAAATCGCTTACCCTTTGAAATAATTGTGTTGGTAAGAATGTGCGCCAACTCATATCATTTAATTCCTTGCTAAATGTAATATAATAATTAATATCCTCTGCTTCAAATTCTTTTATCACATACTCTTTGAAATTAATACATGCTATCCAGCCATCTTCAATTTCTTCAGACCACTCCTGATAATAACAATCGTCTGAAGAATGAAAATTAAAAATATTCTCGCCAATAAGAATAAATTTATTAATATTATTATGAATTAATATCTCAATAATATTTCTTTTGAGATACATAATGTCATTATACAAGCAATCATTCCATTCACCCATTAATTCTATAATACAAAAGCCCAGATTATATTCAGCATATAATATCTTGATAAATAATGTAGAAGAGCCAATATCGTCCCATTCAGGATGTATTAAGTAATTATATATAGCATGTGTATATTCATATCTATTATATTTTTCTCCATAAAAAGGTGATAATTTATCTTTTGATACTATATACTCATCTTGCCATAAATAAAACGGTTCTATTGTATGCATAAATCAAAAAAAATATATTGTTTAAAAAATTTTTTTAATAATAAATCTGATAAAATATTGTATCAAAAGCAATACAAAAAACAGAGTCCTTATAAGAAATATCAGTGCCGTTTTTTGTAACATGCCAGTTCATCTTTATATACTGACTGCCATTGGTCTTACATTTTAAAGTATAATCATAATCTTCTCCATATCCTTTAAAGACATTATTTGTGCAGCATTCATAACAATTAAGGTTGCTGTTTGTGAACGAATAAGCAATAAAATCAGTGCTATCATAAGGCATAGTATTTTTAACATGAAGTTTTATATATGCTTCCGGAAAAAGATTATATGTTGGTGAATATACAATGCCTGACTCTAAAACATCCGGACTTATATCAACTGTATATGAAAAATAATTATCTTTTCTTATATAAATACGATAACTACTGGCAAGTTCCTTTTTTATGTCAAAAGCAAATTTTCCATTATAGTCAGTAACAACAGTTTCTATATCCTGATAATTAGAATTATAAATTCCTGATTGCACCTTAATTGACGAAATTGTAACATAAGCATCATTAACATAAACGTTCAAATTTGGGTCAAACACAGTTCCTCTTACAGATATATCTTCATCCTTATTTTTCCTGCAACTACCAGTAACTATAAACAAAGCTAAAAAAAATATTACAAAAAGTTGCGGTTTCATTTTTTTTGATTAATGCTTTAAATCAATTTTAGTACACATAATAGAGCCCACTCCAAAAAGCAGATATTTGTCTATTTGTCATTCTGAACTTATTTCAGAATCTATTGATATTATTGAAATTAGAGATTCCGAAATAAATTCGGAATGACATAATTTTGTCTTTTCGGAGTGGGTTCATAATATAAAAGACAAATATAAACAAAAATAATATTTTTGCAAAATTTTATTTAACAGGGTAAATAATTTGATGCTTGATTCATCTGATGCAGATAAGTAATAACAATTTTTTTTTGTTTACAGATATGTTAATATCTAATCATAAAACATCCACGATATGCCAAATTTAAAAGCTGCATCCTGCATTGGATAATGTGGTATCATATAATAATTATATCCCATTAAATCTGCATTAAAATGTTGATATTTGACAAAAAATCTTACCCTTTGTATTTTACAATTAATAAAAAAATCAGCATAAATATAATTACCTGTTTTTTTCTTGTTTTGCAGATAAAACTGTCTTAAAGCAGGCATATAAGCATCGGCATAATAAATGCTGTTAAAAAAAATTTCTATTCCTGTCTGCATCTCCAATGCATGTTTAAAAAAACCATGCTTAAAATAAATGGATTCTGTTGCAATAAAATCAGGCACTCTCAAAATATCTCTATCCAAAACATTTTGATATGCTATTTTTGTATCAAAATTCCAGTTTTTTAACTTACAATTATTATATAAATACGCACTTAACATGCCAAAAGAAAAATCTGCCTGCTTTGGATATGCTGTTGTATCATAATAAATCAAATTGCCTAAATTATAATAATTAATGCCTGTCTCAAAAAAATTGTCTTTGTATTCTATCCCTGTATAAAAAGTTTTTGTCTTTTTTAATTCATAACACCATTGAAAATTGTTTGAATAATAATAATGAGAAAACCATACCGGCTCTTGTTCTAAATACAATCCTTTTAAAATCAATTGCTTGTCTTTATCTGTGTTTTTTAAAAATCTTTTCTTTATCTGACCGTTTATTTTATAATCATTATCATTGTAATCTCCTTTAACATATTCGGCAAAGGCCTTAAATGATATTTTTTTTGTATCTTTTGTTGAAATGCCAAAACCCGAAATTATTTGATTAAAATATTTTTTTCCTGATATTTGTAACACCTTAACATATTGATGTTTTATATTCAAATAAAAATCTACAGGTTTGTTTCCCGGTTCGTCTTTTAATTTATATGTGGTCCAGCATAAATTATTTTCAAACTTTAAAACATATATTGAATCCAGTGTTTTAACAGTATCTAAATAAGAAACATAAAATCCCGACAAAGGGTCATTATCCTCATAAACTTCTGTATGCTTTACATAATAAAAAGAATATGAAAGATGACCTAAATCCTTTGCTTTACCTTTTAAACTATCAGATAGAAAATTGTTATTTCCAAGTTTATAAAATTGTTTTATATAAAAACCCGATTCTTTTATTCTGTTTTCAGCACTTAACAAATTAATATCTATCAATCTGCGGTCTTTCTCTGTATTATCTTCAAAGTCCTTATCATTACTTATTCCTCCGTTTTCTTCACTTATTATCCTGTTATGAATATAATTAGCTATAAAACTATATTTTTTGTTTTTATCTGAATAATGCGAAGTAAACACAACATTAGAATTATCCGACTTCTGTCTGAAATAGCTGGCCAAAGAATTGATAATCTCATAATCAACACCAACATTAAAGTTCTTTTTAATATTCTGAGTATGAATGACCTTAAAAACCTGCTCTTTTTTGGAACCCATCACATAACACAACTCTGTAAAAGGTGAATGAACATTATAGTATTTAACATTTTTGTTTTGAAACAAATAACCGTCAAAACTATGAGAGCCCAAATCAAAACCCAGTGAGTTATTATTAAGAAAATAAAACATCTCTCTGTGAGCCATGCCTATATTTCCAAAACTTGCCGGAAACAAATATGTCTTATTTAAAGGATTATACTTTTGAATGTTTCTTAACAATGTATCAACTTTAAATAATCTTTGAGTATTGGTATCAGAAATATTTATATCATAAAAATACGAAACAGAAGCTTTGTTACAGGCAAGTGTATCCTCTCCTTTAACAGCAAAAGCATTAAAATAAAGGAGACAGATAATAATAAAATATTTTTTTAATGTCCAGGTCATAAGTTCAAAAAATAATAAATTAAACATCAAAAGTAAACATTATTATAAAAATCGTTAAAACAAGATGCAATATAATAACTTACTCTTTTGAATTTTTGTTCAGAACTTGATATAAATTTCAAAAAATTATTAAAAAAAAGTAAAAAATAATTTTAGTTTTAATTTTTATTGTATATTTGTTGTTACAAAAATCAATAAAAAAAATTATTATTAAGAGACATTAAAAATAGACAATCTTATGAATTTACAATATATTACAGATATATATGGTAATAAAAGTGCTGTTCTTCTCAATATTAAAGATTGGGGAAAAATTAATAAAGATTTAGAAGAACTTGAAAAATTAAAGAATAAAAAGGCATTTTTTGAAGGATTAATAGATGCTTTTAATGAAGTAAAATTAATTAAACAAGGAAAGAAAAAACCTAACTCTTTTGACGAACTTTTAAATGATCTATAACATTGATGAAAGGAATAAGTATTAAGGCAAAGAGATGGATATGTTAAGAGTCAGAACTCCTAACCTCTCGTAAATTAATACATCATAAAATTACAAATGCCAAGCACCAAATAACAAATAAATTCCAATAACTAAATTCAAAATTTCAAATGGCTCGGTTGAGTTCATAGAAGTCAAAATAATCAATAAAACCAAACAATAACAGTAATTTTAATTATTTTTTTCCAATGATTTGTTTTGGTAATTTGATGATTGGAATTTGAGTATTATTTACTCACAATATTATTTATTTTCAAAGGTGTTCCCCAAAGGATATTGCTTCGCTCTACCTACGGGGCAGGCGTGAAATCGCTTCGCTTAGTTGTGATTTGTTTTTTTGGATTTTATTTTACAAATGTAGATTTAGTAAAACGTTACAAATTAAACTAATAGCTAATTCTAAGTCAGGATGTCTGAAAGTAGGAAAAAGGATTTCTGTTGCAGAAAATAAAAATAGAATAAAATAAATTTGCATTTCATTTTTAAAATATTATCTTTGTAAAAAAAGTTGTCATAAATGAATTAATGAATGATTTAAGACCACAAATCTTAAAAATTTGTTTAATAAAAAAATTGATTATGGTAATGAATACAAAAATAATCTTAATACCAACTGATAACTTTAACAGAGAGGTTAAGAAACTTTCAAAAAAATATCGTTCTTTAAAAAAAGACATTAAACTATTAGGGCTGTCTTTACAGCAAAATCCTACAATGGGGACATCACTGGGTAATAATGTTTATAAAGTCCGAATGGCTATTACAAGTAAAGATAAAGGTAAAAGTGCAGGAGCAAGAATAATTACTTTTATATTAATTCAGGATCAAGTAATGTATTTGATGGCTATTTACGATAAATCTAAAAAAGAAAATATTTCTGACAAAGAGATTAAATATCTTATAAAACAAATTAATATAAAAAAAATATAAATTATTGAAAAAAAAATTGTAATTTTGATAAAATTAAAAATGTAAAAGATATGTTATATAAACAAATTTATGAAGTACCGTTTAACCGACAAATAATTATTAATATCCCTGAAAATATAGGGAAAAACAAAAAAATATTAATAACTATTGACGAATTTACTGAAAAAAAATCCGAAAAATTAAACTTACTTAAACAAGCCATAAAAGATCCTTTGTTTATGAATGATTTGGAAGAAGTAAATAAAGATTTTGATTTATTAGAAAACGAAACTTTATAATGAAGCACCAAAAATGGAGTATATGGTTAGCAAATTTAGACCCTGTTATAGGTTCTGAACAAGGAAAAACAAGACCTGTTCTTATTGTTAGTGAAACTGATATTAATAAGATTTTACCTGTTGTCAATGTGATACCTTTAACAAGCAGAAAACCAAACAGACGTATATATCCAAATGAAGTTCTGATTAAAAAAGACAAATATAAATTAACAAATGAATCAATCATATTATGTTATCAAATCAGAACATTAGACAAAAAACGACTTATTAAACAATATGGAATTATTGATGATGCTGTAAAACAAAATAAAATAATAGAAGCAATATGTTTCCAGTTAGGAATTGAAAAATAAATTTGATTTT
>CAZOSY010000178.1:0-5852 GCA_964582565.1 uncultured Bacteroidales bacterium
TGAATAAACGATTTGATATAATATCTGTGTATATGTTGCCATAATGATTGTTTTTTGTTCACTCTAGCCTGAATAATTTACAAACTTTTTGGATGAATTTGTGAATTATTCAGGCTAGAGTGAACAAAAAAAATATTATTATTTATTAGAAATTATTTTTTTATATGATTTTTTTTGTATTTTAGCAAAAAATTTTAACTTTTTAACATATCCATAATCTCTCAATGGATACAAAAAAAAGATGAGAGAACACTAAATTAATTAAAATAAAAAAAAAATGAAGAAAAAAAATTATTTAAAAGCAACAGTAATGTTTGCAATTGCATTGTTTTTTGTTTGTGCTATACCAAAGGCAAATGCACAAATAGGAAAACAGGCAGCAGGTAATGCCGAAGGTGATGCAAAAACCATGGCAAAGAAAGCACTTAAAGAGGGTAAAATAGAAATTATTGACTGTAAGATGGAAAAAGTAACTGATAAAGGTGGAACAGGTATAATAAAAGTAACAGGAACAGCAAAATACACACCTGGAAAACTTAAAAAAAAGCCGTTTAAAGACATTTATGGAGTATCATGCAGTGTTAGTGCTCAATTTTATGATGCTAAAGGTATGAAATTGCCTTTTCATTTAGATATTGGTGAATGCGGAGAAAACAATCAAGAGGAAAATGTTGAATATAAAAAGCCCTTTCCTTTTCAAGGTGAAATAACTACTGATTACATAAAAAAAGAAGATTTTGTAAAAGCAAATTATTGTGTAATAAAAGGATGGAATACTGTCAAAAAAGCTTCCAGTAAAGGAGTTAAATAGTAATATATACCTTGATTGGTATGATTTATACCGATTTAGCAGAGTATATATTAAAAAAACTATAGCATTAAAGAGGCAACAATGTCAAAAGACATTGTTGCCTCTTTTTTTATTAAGAAATTTCAATGCTCTTTGACAACTTTTCTTTTTCCTGCTCTTTTTTTGGAATATCAACATACAAGACACCATCTTTGTAATAAGCTTTTATCTTGTTGGTATTAACATTATCAGGCAGACCAAAAGAACGGTTAAATGAAGTATGGATAAACTCTTTCTTAATATATCTCTTATCTTTTTCCTTTTTCTCTTCTTCTTTTTTACATGATATAGCTAATATATCATTTTGCAAATCAATATTAAAATCTTTTTTTACAAATCCTGGAGCAGACAGTTCAATATCAAATTTGTTTTTATCCTCGCTTATATTAACACAAGGTGTATTAAAACCTTGTTCCTGAAAATCAAATTTTGGTAAAAAATCATTGCCAAAAAAGTCATTTATAAAATTTGGTAATTCTGTTTGTTTTTTTAATAATGGTAACATAATTAAGTCCTTTTTTTTTGGTTAAACATATTTTTAAGGATATGAAAGAAATTTATACTTTAAGAAAAGATAATTGGTATTATACTTAAAATGGTTAAATTGTTAAATTGTTGTCTTTTTATCGCATTAATACTCTTTATGATTGATTTATAGCAATTTAGCAATATAATAATTTGACAATTATATCTAATAAAAAATTAAAATTCTAACCGTTTGCAGTATAACAATTTAAAAATCAAAAATATAGATTTTTATTTTATTTTCCAAAAATCATTTTAACAGCCACAATAATCATAAATATACCAAACGTTTTTTTTAGTACAGATTCAGAGATTAGATTTATTGTAATTTTTGAGCCAAAATATCCACCAATAATAAATGCAATAAACAAAATTAAAGCAAATTTAATATTTACATAGCCGGCTTTATAATAATTATAAACTGCTAATATTCCTGCTGGCAATAACATCATGGTAAGGCTTACTCCTTGTGCATATTTTTGTGATAGTCCTAAAAACAGCACAAGAGCCGGGACCATTATTATTCCGCCGCCAATACCAGCTAATCCGCTTAATATGCCGGCGGCAAGTCCTATTATTATCAAAAAAATAACTGTTGTAATATCCATATAAAAAAATTTAAGTGTTAAAAAAAATACAAATTTATAAAGTTTCTAATGAACTAAATTAGTTAACTTTGTAAAATGATTAAAAAGATGATAAAATGGCTAAATTGTTTTATGGCTATATGGTTTTATGGTTGTTTTTGTTGAGTCAATTATATAGCCATCCAACCATATAACCATATTATTCTAATGAACAAAATTTAGATAAGTTCAACCTGTTAAAGGTAAATACTCGTTTAATGGTGGTTATCTTTTTATTAGAAATCAATACTTAATGATATATAGAATTGTACAGGATAGAATTTATAATCTTCAATGCCCCAAGCCCAGTCAGCTCTGACAAAATATCCAAGTATTCTGCTTCTTAATCCAAATCCATAGCCGATAACAACAGGTTCTCTTTGGTCTTTAATTATAACTGTTATAGGTTTTTTTGTGATTGTATGTGTGAACAAAGAATTTTTATCAGAATAAGGGTCTATTCCTGTCCATGCAGTTCCTATATCTCCAAATCCAATAATTTGAAAATTTTCCCAAAAGTCAGATTTAATAGGTTTATTTGAAAAATATTTGAATACAGGAAGTCGTAGTTCGCTGTTAATAACGGCAAAACTATTACCATTACGTATGTTTTGTCTAAAACCTCTCATATTAGTTGCCAGTGTTTGGTAAATATAGTGCTGTCCTTTATCAACATTAATTTCATTATTAAATTTAGGGTTTAACCAGTTATCCACTCCGCCCATATAATAAATCAGTTTGTTTGGTCCTACAGAAGTGCTTACTGCAAAGCGATTGGCCCAGATAAATGTCTTGTGTATCTTTTGATAATGTCTGTAATCAAATCCAAACACAGTTAAACTTTGGTCAGTATTTTTATCAATCAATTTAAAATATTCGGCAAACACCTTGTATCTTGTCCCATAATACAGGTTTAGACCTTTTTTTCTTGTGTTATCAAAAATAAATTCAGCTTTTAATCCTGTCCATGTATTATATATATCTGATTTTATTAAGTTGTCTATATCTGTTGATAGATATACAGCTTTGTCGTTTCTTAATGAGGCAGTTCCTTTTATACTTATTACCTGATTTAAAGGCCATTTTAAAATATAATATAATTCATTGGTATGATGATTAATCAAAGAATAATTTGTTGCATCTTTAAATGATTTTCTATGAAAAACTATTTGTTTGTCAAGACGTTTTTTTAGATTGTCGTAGCTCAAAATATATTCGTTATCTTCTAAGCTTGAAGAAATTCTTATGCCACCTGTAATTCTGTAATCTTCAAATAAATCAGTTATACCGACTTTAAGAAAAATATTAAATCCGGTGTTAATATATATAGGATTTTCACCACCTGTAAACGGCTGATAAGTGGTGTTGAGAGAGGTAAAGTCCAACTGATTTACTAATTGATTAATTGAATATTCAACATCAGCATTTTGTTGTTTTGGCAAAATAAATCTGTCTGATTCTGTATTTTCTTTAGCATTTACTATTGTCTTCACTTTATTAGAATCAGATACAACTTGCTGTTTTTTAAAAGTATAGAAAACATAATTATTTATGTCAACAGCATTTGTATCTGATTTATTAATATCTTTTTTAAATACATTTGAAAATCCTTTGTGCTTTGGCTTTGGCTTATTATGTATATTATCCTGATTGGTTTTCTTTTTTATACTATCTGTTTTAGCTTTAATATCAATATTAACTAGTTTATTCATATAATCTGTATTTTCAATTTTAATAGGAGCTATATTTTGGGATAAAGTAATATCATTGACATACATCTTATAAAATCCGTCTGAAAAAATCACTTCTGCATATTTTTTTGCTTTAATGCTAACGTTTTGTTCAATGATACTACGTGAATAATTTGTAATAGGATAAGAGGTAGTAAAATATCTGTAGTGCATAGCTGTATCTATATAACTTATCATACTGTCAATACGTGATATATACCGATTATTTATTCCGTTTTCATCACTGAGGTAACTTATATACTGATTATTATATTCAACAGGATTTGTTTCATCAGCAAGAGGAGTATTTGTGATTCTTTTAAGAATTTTACTTTTTTTGCTATAATTATATAAAAAGATATTTTTATTTTTGGGTATGTTAATATTAATATTAGAAAGGTAATCACTTTTTAATTCATATTTAATAGTATCATTAGTTCTGTTTGAGCTAAATACAATATTTTTGGAATTATTTATAAATCCAGGATTTATATCGTCAAAGATGTCGTTGGTAATTTGTGCATAAGTATGAGAAGCAATATTATAAACAAAAATATCTGATTGTCCATTTTGAATTGCAGAAAACACAAATAACTTTCCGTTTTGGGAATAGGAGAAATCAAGGATTTTTTCAAAATGAAACAGACGTAGTTTATCAAATTTATGTTCATCTATAATATAATAATATAATAATATTTTTCCTTTTGATTCAAAGATGACAGACAAAATTTTACCCGAAGGATGCCAGGCAAGTAAAGGATAAGAATAATCTGTTTTTTGGTCAAGTTTATAACCAGACTTCATAATACGTTTCAGTTTTTTTGTTTCTAAGTTATAAATCCATACTTTATATTGACCTAACTCATTGGTAACAAAAGAAACAGATTTGCCATCAGGACTAATTTTCAGTTGTTTATAAACTCTGTTTTTATTAATTCTTTTAAGTATATTTTCGGTACAAGGCAAGGTTTTTTGTTTGTTTTGCAAATAATATGTTTTATCATAATAGTCAAGCCAATCTGTTATTAAATTTTTAAAAGATGTTCCAAGGATAAAGAGAAAACCACTTTCAATATTTCTGCTTATCTTTGACATATAAATGATGTTTGGTATCACAGATTTTCCATATTTTTCAGCAATGTATCGCCATATTGAATGTCCTGCATATACAGC
The DNA here is from genome assembly GCA_964582565.1 of uncultured Bacteroidales bacterium. Classification (GTDB taxonomy): domain Bacteria; phylum Bacteroidota; class Bacteroidia; order Bacteroidales; family CAZZDX01; genus CAZZDX01. Next base: position 4,905 of record CAZOSY010000178.1, read on the forward strand.
ATCTTTTCCTTGTAATTGATTAAATTTTTCATATCTTCCGGATAATATGCCATCTTTTACATAATTATCTATATCTGTGTTCCAGTCCTCTGCAACATAAGAGATGAGTCCTTGTATATACCAGTCGGGTAATGACAAAAGAGTTGAATTTTTAACCATTGAGCCAATACTTTCACCATACATCATCTGGTTAACAATAATATCGGCAATGCCTGAACGTATTTGATAATCAAAATTTTTATGATTACCGTCAAAATAAAGAAAGACCTTAGAGCCAACTATATGAGTTATTCCTCCTACATTATATTGCTCATCATTGATTAATCCTATATTACTTTGTTTTAGGTCAGAGAGTTTATTAAAGACAATAAATTGTATATTTTTTTCTAAAGTATAATCAAATTGTTTTTCTATTTCTTTAACTTTTTCTGTTGTAAGTTTTGCAGTATATATAGCCAAAGATTTTCCACCTAAATAAAAATAGACATCAAATTTATCAAAATGATAAAAAGTCCAGAAACGTTCTCCATACTGAACTCTGTTTTTGCCAAAGGTTAATTGTGAACCATTATAAAACTGGGCAAATAAATTAACAGATAATAAGAAAAAAAAGATATTTGCAACAAATACTTTTGTAAAATAATCTATTTTTATTTGAAAAATAGTTTTTCTCATATCTAATATTAAAAAGAAATGCTAATTTAAAAAATATTTCTAAATTATTATTTTAATTTGGCTAAATATTATTTTGAGGTGCTACATAAAATAGTATTTTACCAGCTACCCTATTTTAATTTAGCTTGAGATTCCTCATTCCGCTTCGCTTCATTCGGAATGACAATTTTGGTTAATATATTATGGTGAAAGAGAGGCGTTTCGCCTTAGGCGAAACACCTCTCTTTCACCACCTAAAAACAATTAACTGTCAATCCCTTAGTCAATTTTCTT
>CAZOSY010000179.1:0-5826 GCA_964582565.1 uncultured Bacteroidales bacterium
TTTATTAATATTCTTTTATTGATTAACAACAACTTAGCAAGTCCGAAACTTCAGTTCCTAATTGCTTTAATTACTCTGATTTTACCACGTTAAATAATGCGAAGCATTAAAATCTATGATTTTATTTCAAAAGACTAAAGACAAAGGTTATACTTTAAATGGTTAAATTGTTTACCCCGTGAAATTCTGCAAATTTATCCCGTGAAATTGCTTTAGTAATATTTCTCTGGGAGCAGAATATTTCACAGGGGTTATATTGTTATATTGCTATATCCTTAAATCCGCAAATTAGTTTTTAACAAAACTTGTCAAAACCCTGTTAATAAAATAATTTAAACAGGGTTTGATAAACCTTAAATCCGCAAGGATTTAAGGATATACCTGAAAAAGGGCTTACGTTATTTGATATTTTTTGTACTTTCATTGCGAAAAATTTTATTTACCTACTTTTTGTTTTACACCGCTAAAATAGGTGAAAATTTTCAGTTGTCAGATATTGTGTAAAACTACTTCTACACAATGTTTTGACAACTTTTTAATAAAATCTTTGCGGATTTTTAGAACTCCCCTTAATAAGATACTAAAATCTTACAAATTTCTTAACAACACTCTTATCTCTGAATATTATACGATATGCATATATGCCTATACTTAAATCCGAAAAATCAATTATTTGTCTGTTTAGTCCTGTTATACCTTCACCGGAATATATATTACAAATTTTTGCTCCTTTAGAATCATAAAGAACAATATCTACATTATCATCAAAAGGAAGAATATATTCAATAATTAATTCTTTATTACTAGGATTGGGATATGGCTCAATAGCAATAAATTCATTGCTAAAAGTTACACATTGTTCATTATTTGAAAGATTGATGTCATTGTAAGGTGCTGACATAGAAGCTGATATACATATATAATCAATTGCCTGATTAGGAGATAATTTAAACTCTGCATTAAACTGATAATTTATTGTATTAGCCGGCTCAAGTATTCCTTCCCATTTTTCACATAATGCTGTTCCGCCATTAATTTTAGCAATCATATCTAAATTATTGATATTACAGGTACCAAAATTTTTTAAATCAGCTGAAAAAGACAGATAATTATCATTTATTTCAGCATAAGCTTTTAAAACAGCAATATCTATTATCGGAATTACCACATAAATGGGATGATATGCAGTATCAGTACATCCAAAATCATTAAAAGCAACTAATATTATATTATAAATCCCGCTATCAATATAAGTATGAACGGGATTGAAATTACTACTAAAGTTATCATCGCCAAAATCCCACGAATAGCTTGTGGCTCCATTAGTTTCATTACTAAAAATAACTTCAAGAGGTGGTGTGCCAAATTCAGGAGTAAAGGAAAATTCTGCATCCGGCTTTACAAAAATATCTATTGATTTAACTGTAGAATCTATACAGCCCTCTGCTGATTCTATAATAAGTGTTATATAATGTGTTCCTGTATCAGAAAAAGATAAAACAGGACTTTGTTCATAAGAGACATCCTGTCCGTCAAATTTCCATATCCACTCAGCAATAGAGCTACTATCAACAGAACTGTTATCTAAAAATTTATAAAAAGTATTTTCACAAAAAAGATTAGAATAAAAAAAGTCAGCTTCGGGAAGTGCATATACCTTTACCTGCTCTGTCTGAGAAGGATAACAACCATTAAGAGATTTAACAGAAAGCGTTACATTATATGTTCCGGCACTGTCAAACAGATGTGTAGGATTGCTTATATAAGCACTATCACCATCACCAAAAGTCCAAAGCCATTCATATATCTGTGTAAATGACGGAGTATATGTTGTATCTGAAAAAGAAACAGGAGTTCCAAAACAACCGGTTGTATAAGAAAAACCAACAACAGGTGCTTCTTTTATATTTACATCTCTAACAATAGAATCTGCACAACCTTTTTGAGAAGTAACAATTAATTTAACAGGATATGTGCCTGCTGTATCAAAGCTATGAGATGGATTTTCAGATGTTGAAAAATTATCTGCTCCACTGGCCGGATCATAAAAATTCCATTGCCAGCCCCCAATAGCACCAAACTGATTGGATGTCTGGTCGGTAAACTGAACAGAGACACCGCTGCAACCATTTATTGGCGCAAAATTAACTTTTGGCAAAGAATAAACATAAGTATCTTTTACCAGTGTCTTTTTACATCCTACACTTGTTGTTACAGTGAGAGAAACATTATAAATTCCATATTCGGAATATTTGTGTGCAGGATTTGGATTACTGTCAACAGCCGTTTCATCATCAAAATCCCATTCCCATAAAAAAAGTGATGAAGTGTCTGCTGATGATGATAAATCTGTAAATTGTGTAGTGTCTCCAAGACAAACGGTGTCTGCCATGAAGTTCACAACAGGCAAAATACCTTTTATTGTTAAATAGACCGTATCAACAGCCATGCAGCCAATGTTATTAGTTGCTGTAACCGAGTAAGTTCCGGCATTTTCTATAAGCAATGTGCTATCTGTGGAACCATCTGACCAAAAATAAGAGACAGCTTGCTCTGCGCAACTTATCAGACATATATATTCTCCCGAACATATAGAAGACGTATCAGGACCAAGTGAAGCTTGGACCTCAAAAGAATCTATTGCAACAAAAAATGTATCAGAAACAGAACATACCAGTGTTGTATCTGAAACCAAAACAAAATACTCATCCTGAAGTGAAAATGTAAATGATGAATCTGTTGATAATGTATCTGTTAAACTGTTTGACCAAAGAAAAGTATAACCCTGCCCAAGTCCTGTATTTATTGCTATGCTATCATTCAAACACATAGCAGTATCATTTAAATGAATGCCGGGTTTTGTAATAACTATTGTATCTGATGATATTTGCCCGAAAATATTTTCAACAGATACCCAGTAAGTTCCGCTGTTATTTATTTCTATAGTTGGTAAAGTATCATTTATTCCTGTTGACCATTGATATGAAACAAACCGCTCTCCTGCATCCAAAACAACAGGACAAACACCATAAGCAATATTTATATCAGGACCAAGGTTGACAGGTGGGGCATATTTGTAATAAAAATATTGTTCTACATTGCATCTTTCTGTACTATCAATAGCAGTATTATAAATAATTATTTCTGCTATATCGCCATCTAAATAGTATCCTCCTCCACTGGTAGAACCAATTGTAACTTCTGAATTTGATGAATATGAAATGTCAGCATTATTATTATCTTTTAAAATAGAATTTATATATATATCTGCGTTAGGATTGTTATTTATAAAAGATATTATATTATAATTTGAAGTAGTTGCAGCAACAGTTGTAGCAGTTCCACTTCCACTGTATTTTTGAAAGCCAAATTTACTATTTACTGAGTATATTTGCATTCCATAATATGGAGGAGAAACTATGAACGAGGAAATAAAGATATTTGTTGCGGTAGAATTTGATTTAACAACCAAGAAATAGGAAAAGTTAATGGGATTTAGTCCTGATTTATAAGGAATAATTAAATAATCATTAGTAGAGAATCTTAATACTGGATTATTATTTAAATTTAAAACACTGTCAACAAATAATGGTTGATTACTTGAATTTGTTTGAAAAGCATAATTATTATTGCCACTTTGGTCATAACAAGTATCAATATTATTTCCATTCAAATGAACTGAATCAGCATTAAGCCAAAGTTGTAAGCCGGATATTTCACTGGGATTAAAAATTGATAATTTATATACATTAGATATAATTGAATCATTGCATATATTAAAAGCAATAACTCTCCAATAAATTAATTGCTCATTGCTCATTGATAATTGATAATTAGTAGTATTTGTTTCCGGATTAAAAATTATATTAGAAAACAAACTATCTGTTGCAATTTGTAATAAATAATAACTTGCATTAATACTTACATTCCATATAAAAGTAATTACAGTATCCGGTGTAACAAAATTGCTGTCTGGATAAACAAGAGTAAAATGTTCAGGAAGATTTGCAGAATCAACTACATTTAAAAAAGAATTTGATGATGACTGACATCCTTTATATGTAGAAATATTTAAAGATACATTATAAGTTCCTGAGTCCAGGTAAATATGCTGAGGATTTTGTGAGTTGGAAGTGTCGCCATCATCAAAATCCCAATGCCATGAAATAATACTGTCGCCGGGCGCCGGGTAACTTTGGTCAATAAACTGATATGGCTCATTAATACAAGCAGCAGATACATCAAAATAAGATGTTGGCGGTTCGTTCACTACCACAATTTTTACAATAGAATTAAAACAATTTCCAACAGTGGTATCTGTTAACATCACACTAAAATTGCCAAAATTATTATATTTATGAACAGGGTTTTGTGAGTTGGATATATCACTATCGCCAAAATCCCAGTGCCATGAAATTATATTATAAGGAGGAGTAAATGTTGACAAATCAGTAAAATGTGTAGAATCCCCAAGGCAAACAGTATCAGCTTCAAACAAAGCATTAGGAGCAATACCTGTTATGGTTACATCTATAGAATCAGTTTTTGTGCATCCGTCAGTGTTGAATACTGTTAGCCAGTATGTTCCTGTTGTATCAATTATTAATATACTGTCTGTTGAAAAGTCAGACCATAAATAAGTAAGCTCCTTATAAAAATTAGAATCAAGAGATGAAGGGAAAGGTATGAGTTTAATATAATTTCCCGAACAAAAAAAAGTATCAGGACCAAGCCAGGCATAATAAGAAAAAGAATCTACTGTTGCAGTAATTGTATCTGAATAAGTATAACAACTTAAAGAATCAGTAACTTTTACCCAATAATCGCCGGCAGAAAAAATCTTTATAATAGAATCAGCAGAACTATCCTGCCAAAAAAAAGTATAATCATTATTTAAATTAGTGTTCCATAAAATAGTATCTCCAAGACAAATATTAGTGTCATTAATTGTATTAATTACAGGGTAAGTTACTTCTACTGTATCATAAGATTCCTGTTCAAATATATTGGTAGCAGTAACAGAATAAGTGCCTGATTTGTTTACAGCAACAGTTTGTAAAGTATCATTTGGACCTGTTGACCATTGATAATGCGTAAATCTTGCACCTGCATCAAGTGTTGTATCGCAAAAGCCATAAGTAATATTTATGTCAGGACCAAGGTTAACAGGTGGGGCGTATTTGTAATAAAGATAATTTTCAACAATGTTTCTTAATGAATCTGTTAATACTGTATCATAAATAATGATTTCTGCTATATCGCCATCTAAATAGTATCCTCCTCCACTGGTAGAACCAATTGTAACTTCTGAATTTGATGAATATGAAATGTCAGCATTATTATTATCTTTTAAAATAGAATTTATATATATATCTGCGTTAGGATTGTTATTTATAAAAGATATTATATTATAATTTGAAGTAGTTGCAGCAACAGTTGTAGCAGTTCCACTTCCACTGTATTTTTGAAAGCCAAATTTACTATTTACTGAGTATATTTGCATTCCATAATATGGAGGAGAAACTATGAACGAGGAAATAAAGATATTTGTTGCGGTAGAATTTGATTTAACAACCAAGAAATAGGAAAAGTTAATGGGATTTAGTCCTGATTTATAAGGAATAATTAAATAATCATTAGTAGAGAATCTTAATACTGGATTATTATTTAAATTTAAAACACTGTCAACAAATAATGGTTGATTACTTGAATTTGTTTGAAAAGCATAATTATTATTGCCACTTTGGTCATAACAAGTATCAATATTAAAGCCATTCAAATGAACAGAGTCAGCATTAAGCCATAACTGTAGTCCTGATATTTGAT
>CAZOSY010000180.1:0-5814 GCA_964582565.1 uncultured Bacteroidales bacterium
TTAACACTTTTAAAATATATATCAATCAGCTCTTTTGCAGCAGTATAAGGAGTTGCTTTATGTTCTATCAATTTTTTTTCTGTCTCAGATAATATTTTCTGAATATTTTTATTTTGATAAAAGTTATCCATTAATCTCTGATTTATAGTTTTATACATCACATATTTTTCCTGTTCATTACGTTTTTGCTCAAAAAAACCATTTTTCTGAACAAATCTTAAATATCTTATTATAGTATTCCAGACATTATCAATTCCTTTTTTAGTAACAGAGGAGCAAGTATCAACAACAGGTATCCATCCTGATTCAGTAGGAGGAAACAAGTGGAGAGCTCTTGTATATTCATTTTTTGCATATTTTGCTTTTTGTATATTATCTTCGTCAGCTTTGTTAATAAAAATAGCATCAGCCATTTCCATTATTCCTCTTTTTATCCCTTGTAGTTCATCGCCTGCTCCTGCAAGCATAAGCAAAAGAAAAAAGTCAACCATTGAATGCACAAGTGTTTCAGATTGTCCAACGCCTACTGTTTCAATAAATATTGTATTAAATCCTGCTGCTTCGCAAAGTATTACTGTCTCTCTTGTCTTACGGGTAACTCCGCCTAACGAACCTGCTGTAGGAGATGGTCTTATAAAAGCATTTTTATCTGTCGAGAGTTCTTCCATACGCGTCTTATCTCCAAGTATGCTTCCTTTTGTTCGTTTACTGCTGGGATCTATTGCCAGAACAGCTAAGCTGCGACCAATATTAGTAACATATTTTCCTAATGCTTCAATAAAAGTGCTTTTGCCTACACCTGGCACACCTGTAATGCCAATACGAATAGAATTTCCCGAATATGGCAGACATTTATCTGTTATTTGTTGTGCCAGCTTATGATGCTCAGGCAAATTGCTCTCTATTAAAGTGATGGACTTACTTAATATTACTCTGTCTCCATTTAAAATGCCTTTCATATATTCATCTGCAGAAAGCAATGATTTGCCCTTTAACTTATATTCACTTACAGCATCATCATTAACAGATGAAGGTTGCGATATCCCATCATTTACCTTTAAAGCCGAATTTTTATTCTTTTTTTTATTCATTTATAATTTAAATACTAAAAGTGTATCAGTTATAGAATAATATTTTTTGCTAAAATAATATTTTTTAAGATTTTTATTTAAAATATTTTAGAATATTTTATCTTTGCTTAAATATTATTATAAAATGTATAAGCCAAAGGAATATTTATTTGAAGGACAAAATGGCGGTAAATATACAGGTTCAAGTATATGTGAAATTTTTAAAAAAGCAAAAAAAAATGCAGGAATAAAAATTATTGGTGGATTACATATTCTGCGATTCACCTGCACGAAGCAGGATATGATATAAGGATGATACAGGAATTGTTAGGACATAAAAGTTCAAAAACAACTGAAATTTACCGACACGTAAGTACAAAAAGTATAAAAAATGTTAAAAGTCCTTATGATGAATTATAAATATAAAATGGACAAATAATATAACATTTGTCCACTTTAGATATGTTATTATTTTATAAAGTGGACAAGTTGTATAAGTATAAACAAGTTGTATGCCATGCTAAAAGACCGACACACAAATAGCACATTTGGTTTTTGCCGATGCAAAACCTAACCTTTAAAAACCAAAAGAGCTATTTTTTGCCAATGCGCGTGATGAAAATATTGTATGATTAGAATATAAGTTTTAACCGTAATTGATAAATTATGATACTATCAACCATTAAACTAGAAGGATTTAGAAATTTCAAAAAAGCTAAAATAAATCTTAGCAAGAAATCATTAGTAATTGGTTCAAATGATATTGGTAAAACAAATCTATTGTGGGCAATAAGGCTACTACTAGATAGAAGTCTCTCCGATTTTGATATTGAACCACAGGATTCTGATTTTTATGCATATGAAGAAACAAACAAATTTGAAATAGCTCTTTTCTTTAAAGATGTTGTTGATGATTGTGTTGTTTCTAAATTGAAAGGTAAAATCAGTGATGATGATAAGCTTTGTCTTGTTTACAGAGGATTTAGAGATAAAACGACAAAAGCCAAATCTTTTAAGCTATTCGCAGGAAAATCATTTTTGGAAGTTGAAGAAATTGAAGACCGCTACTATAGAAAGGTTTTAAATGTAAAATACATTAGCAGTAAAAGGGACTTTAATAATTATATCAAAAGTGAAAAAAATTATTTATTTCAAATTGCAAAGGAAGATAGAACCGATGAACAAGTAGAATCGGACAATAAATTATTCTCTGAAATTCAAAATGATTTAAAAACTGTTGATGAAAAGATTCCGAAATTGAAATTTATTTCATCTGCAACAAATACCATTAACAATGAACTTTCAAAATTATCTTTACATCATCAAAAACAACAAGTAGTTTTTGATGCAAGCACTTCAAATGTAGATAGTTTTATTAAGAATGTTTCAATAGCTTCAAAAAGTAAGGGAGAAAATGTGCTTATTGGTGGTGATGGACGATTAAATCAAATCTATTTGGCATTGTGGGCTTCTAGAAATGGAATAACAGAAGAAAGTTTAACTGAAGTAACAATATTCTGTATTGAAGAACCCGAAGCTCATTTACATCCCCATCAACAAAGAAAATTAGCTGATTACCTTAATTCATCTCTCAACGGTCAAGTATTATTGACTTCTCATTCTCCTCAAATAACCTCTGAATTTAGCCCAAACTCAATAGTAAGGCTACTTAATAAAAACGGAAAGACAAGTGCAGCTTCAAATGGTTGTTCAAAAATCATAGATGATGCATTTATAGATTTTGGTTATCGTAAGAGTATTATTTCTGCGGAAGCAATGTTTTCTGATGTAGTATTTTTAATTGAAGGTCCATCTGAAGATTTGTTTTACAAAACCTTATCAAAGCAGATTGATATTGATTTAGATAAGTTAAATATTAGTGTTCTAATGGTAGATGGAATTGGCTTTAGTACTTACATCAAAATACTTAATAGTCTTGAAATTGATTGGGTTCTCAGAACTGATAATGATATTTTCAAGGTTCCACATAAAGATGAATATAGTTTTGCCGGAATTAAACGATGTATTAAATATTATAAAGATTATTTTAAATCCGATGAGGAAACTGAGAAACTTCTATTAGAACATGAATCAAATTTGAAGTGGTCTGCAAGTCCTATACCCCCAAAGGAAAATTTAAAATCTGCGGAGTTAATAATAAAAGACCTTGAAAATTACGGTTTTTATTTGTCAATTAAGGATTTAGAAAATGACTTCTTTAACAGCCCATTAAAATCAGAAATACAAGCCTTCTTCCTTGATTTAAAAAAAGATAAAATTGTTGAAGCAATGCAAAAAAGGAAAGCTACATTTATGTTTGACTTCCTAAAAAATAACAAACAATTACTATCTAAACTTAAAGATGATGTGATTGCGAAACCATTATGGAAATGTAAAAGTATTATTGAATTTATCCAAGATGAAACCAACTGACCAACAAAACTTGATATTGGATTATGATGGTAATTCTGTTGTTATTGCTGCTCCTGGAAGTGGGAAAACCTTTGTATTATCTCAAAAAATCAAGCGTAATTTAAAAACTTTATTAGACCATCAAGGTGTCATTGCCATATCGTACACAAATAAAGCAAGTAATGAACTAAGAAATAGAAGTCTTTCAAATGGTGAAAAGCCTTTGAGTTCTTTTTTTGGGACAATAGATAAATTCAACTTATCTGAAATAATAATTCCATTTGCAAAACATTTATTCGGTATACCAAAAAATGATATAAAAATTATTAAGTATTCATCACTTCCAAACGATGAGAAAGATAATCTTGAATGGGTAGATAGAGCTTTAACTCTTGAACAACTGGATAATGACAAAATAAACGGTATTAAGGAATATTTTGACAAAGGATTAATTCTTATTGAAATAATAGGCGTTTTTGCAGATTATGTATTTTCAAAATCTATTGCATGTCAGAAATATATTAAAGCTAAGTATAAGTATGTTTATATTGATGAATATCAAGACTCTGGATATGAGCAGCATCAGATATTTAAAAAAATCAATGAGCTTGGTATATTTGCAATAGCTGTAGGTGATTTAAATCAATCTATTTATGCCTTTTCAGGTAAGGATTCCAAATACCTTAAAGATTTAACAGATGATGATGCTTTTAAATATTTCAAACTTGATAAAAATCACAGATGTCATCCAAGTATTATAAATTATTCTAATTATTTTCTAAATCCAAAGACGGAGTTAATTCCAGTTGATAGTAATCAAATATATTTTAGTAGAGTTAATGGTGATGAAATTTCAATTGCCAATTGGATTGATGAAAAAATAAATTCCATACAAAAGATATTTAAGGTTAAGAATCGGAACAAGATAGCTTTATTAACTAGAGGAAAGAGAACAGCAGAAATATTAAATGCTCATTTGAAAACTCCTCATAGACTTTTTGTAAGCAATGAATTAGACTTGAACTTAAATATATGGTCTGCAATATTTTCAAATCTTCTTTATTTTGTTTTTGATAGAGGTTTTAAATTTATTGATGTAATTGAAGTATTTTCTTCATACGATAACTTTTCTTCAATTGATTTGAAAAAACTAAATGTCTGCAAGAAAAATATTGAACAACTATCATCCGAGAAACCAATTGATAAAGAAGGATTGAAACTTGAATTTATTAAGATTGCAAAAATTATTGCTCCTAATTTAGTAAGTAATGAATCTGTTGAACTATTAGATTCAGTGCTTAATAATTCAATCGAGCTTAATTCATATCAGACAGCTAATGAAAATGAAATTAATATCTTAACACTTCATAAATCAAAAGGTATAGAGTATGATGTAATTATTCATTTAGATTTGTATGAATGGGTATTCCCAAACAAAAGACCAGGAGCAAATAATGATTTCAATAATCCTGTATTTGGTGATTGGAATCAAGACCTTAATTTGCATTATGTTGGCTTAACGAGAGCAAGAAAAGGTTGCATATTAATGTCCAGTACTGAACGTCATAATAATAAAATGATAAAAAGACAAGGAAAGAACTCTGAATTTATTTCATTAAATGGAATTGAAAAATTAAGATATGTATCAAAAAAGTGAAATTAGATTTGTAAATGAAAGCCTATGCATAGCATCCATACACATTGCCAAGTCGCGCGAAAAAGCAACCGCACAAACCAAAACTTGTCAAAGAGTATGGCTACCCCAACGCTGACGAAAAAGAAAGCACGGGCATACAACAATGTGTATATGTCATTGACCAATTGGTGTTTATATTAATCATGATTACATTTAATAAACATATCAGCGGTTTGAAAGTGAAGTGCTTTGAAATGCCCAACGCCTCATACACTAACCGTTAATTTAAAAGATTAATGAATAATAAACCGCCTAAAAAAGTTAATTTAGCGACTTGTAAAAAATGAATTTTATAAATATTTAAATGGCAAAAAAAGACCAGAACAATGAAAGAAATTTTGTTAGCAAATAAAAAACTGAAAGGAAATGCCTCCGCACAAGCCGACACACAATCAAAAATTGTAAAAAAATATGCTTTTAGCCAACGCTTTAATATACGAACTTGCAGAATAAAACAAATATGACAAACGAAGAAATAAAAAAATTAGAGAAGGAATTGTGGGGAGCAGCTGATAATTTGCGTGCAAACTCAAAGCTTACAGCTGCAGAATATAAAGACCCTGTTTTGGGTTTAATACTTTTACGCTACGCTCAAAACAAATTTGAAGAAGCTAAAAAGCAGATAGAAGAAAATTT
>CAZOSY010000181.1:0-3801 GCA_964582565.1 uncultured Bacteroidales bacterium
AGATAATAGCTTTATATTTACAAAAATTTGTGCTGAACAACGTCATCCTGAACTTTATGTTGAACTCGTTTTAATAACTTGTGCTGAACTTGTTTCAGTATTGTTTCAGGGTTGATTCAGTATAAAAAAACTTGCTAAAAAAACAAGATTTTAAAAAGTAATAGTATAATTGTCTTTAATTATTCATATTATATTTTCAAAAAAAAATGATAATAACAAATTTTAATTCGTCTTATTTAAATTGATATAAAAATCTCTGTTATACCTATATGCTTTAAGTATTTAAAATTATTACACTCTGTTTATAATTTTAAACTAAAAGTCAATCAGCATATCTAAACCTATACTTTTAGATTTAAAATCACTATTGTCCGACTAAATTTAAAAATTTAGGTAAAATCGTTTCTAAATATTATGAGATTCCTCGCTATTACTCGGAATGACAGTGTTATTTAGAGTTCAGGGTGGGGATAATGAAGTTATCATTACTATCCGCCTCAGTCGAAGAGGAATCTACTATTATAAATTCTAATTTCATTTTTAATCGGACACTAATGATTTAAAATCATAAAATCTAAAAGAGATTTAGTATATTTTATTATTTTTGTCAAAAATTAATTATTAATAAATAATTAAAATGAAAATACTAATAGTTGGAACCGGATATGTAGGTTTAGTAACAGGAACTTGTTTTTCGGAAGTTGGTATAGATGTTACTTGTGTTGATATTGACAAAACAAAAGTAGAGAATTTAAAAAAAGGCATTGTATCAATTTATGAGCCAATGCTTGAGCCAATGGTAAAGCGAAATATAGAAAAAGGCAGATTGCACTTTTCAGATAATTTATCTTCTGCCATTGATGATTGTGAAGTTATATTTTGTGCTGTTGGAACACCTCCAGAAGAAGATGGAAGTGCTGATTTAAAACATGTACTTGATGTTGCCAAAGAAATAGGTAAAAATATAAATAATTATATACTCGTTGCCACCAAAAGTACTGTGCCTGTTGGAACAGCACAAAAGATTAAAACTGCTATACAAAAGGAACTAGATATACGTAAAAAAAATATAGAGTTTGATGTTGTCTCAAATCCTGAATTTCTTAAAGAAGGAAATGCTGTTGTAGATTTTTTGAAACCTGACAGGATAATTGTAGGTACTGAATCTGAAAGAGCTAAGGATATTATAAATAAACTTTACAGACCTTTTACTCTTAATGGACATCCTGTTATTTTTATGGATATACTTTCTTCCGAAATGACCAAATATGCAGCAAATGCAATGCTTGCAACAAAAATCAGCTTTATAAATGATATAGCAAATTTGTGCGAGATAACAGGAGCTGATGTAAATATGGTTAGAAAAGGAATAGGAAGCGATACAAGAATAGGAAATAAATTTATTTATCCCGGCATCGGATATGGTGGCTCTTGTTTCCCAAAAGATGTAAAAGCCCTGATAAAAACTGCTAAAAAGAATGATTATCAATTAAAGGTATTACAAGCTGTTGAAGATGTTAATGAAAAACAAAAATCAATCTTGTTTTATAAAGCACTTAAATTTTTTAATAATAATCTGAAAAATAAAACTATCGCTTTATGGGGACTATCTTTCAAACCAAAAACAGATGATATGAGAGAAGCTCCTTCTTTAATAATAATTGATAAACTTATAAAAGCAGGAGCTAATATAAAAGTTTATGACCCTATTGCTATGAAAGAAGCCAAACGTAGAATAGGAAATAAAGTTGAATATACAAACGACCCTTATCAAACTCTTACCAATGCAGATTGTTTACTACTGATAACAGAATGTTCTGAATTTAGATTCCCTGATTATGAAAAAATGAAAAAAATTATGAAAAGACCTGTTATCTTTGATGGAAGAAATATTTATGACAAAAATGTAATGAAAGAAAAAGGATTTATTTATTTTTGTATAGGAGTTAAAACAAAATATTAAAATTTTAATTTATGAGAAAAAAAATACTTGTTACTGGTGGTGCGGGATTTTTGGGTTCACATTTATGCGAACAACTTCTAAATCAGGGTAATGAAGTTATTTGCCTTGATAATTATTTTACAGGACAAAAACAAAATGTCATTCATTTATTAAAAAATCCGTATTTTGAGATTATCCGCCATGATATAACAATGCCTTTTTATATTGAAGTAGATGAAATATATAACCTTGCTTGTCCTGCTTCACCAGTATATTATCAATACAATCCTATTAAAACAGTAAAAACATCTGTAATGGGTGCTATTAATATGCTTGGATTAGCCAAAAGAATAAAAGCTAAAATATTACAGGCATCTACCAGCGAAATATATGGCGACCCTATGATACATCCACAGACAGAAGATTATTGGGGACATGTAAATACAATAGGTATAAGAGCTTGCTATGATGAAGGTAAAAGATGCGCCGAAACATTATTTATCAATTATCATCGCCAAAATAATGTTAATATAAAAATTATACGAATCTTTAATACTTACGGACCTCGCATGAAACCCAATGATGGCAGAGTTGTTTCAAACTTTATAATTCAAGCTTTGAAAAATGAAGATATTACTATTTATGGCAATGGACTACAAACACGAAGTTTTTGCTATGTAGATGATTTAATTGACGGTATGATTAAATTTATGAATTCAAAAAATGAATTTATCGGACCTGTTAATATAGGAAATCCTGAAGAAATTACTATGTTGGATTTAGCCAAAAAAATTATAAAACTTACAAATTCCAAATCAAAAATTATTTATAAACATTTACCTGACGATGACCCTATACAAAGACAACCTAATATTGACTTAGCTAAGAAAGAACTGAACTGGAGACCAAAAATTCAACTTGATGATGGCTTAATAAAAACAATAAATTATTTTAAATCATTAAAAATATAAAATTATAATCCGTTTTAAGGACAAAATTAAAAATCTAGAATGTTAAATATATTAGTTACAGGATGTAATGGCCAGCTTGGAAAAGAAATTTCTAATATAAGTCCAATGTATAGTGATTATCATTATATATTTACTGATATAGATGAACTGGATATTACTAATTATGAAGCTCTTGAAAACTTTTTTTCCCATACCAAGATTGATTGTATAATAAATTGTGCAGCATATACAGCTGTTGATAAAGCCGAAACAGATACAAAAGCAGCATCTTTGTTAAATACTCTTGCTGTAAAATATCTTTCAATATTTTCAGAAAAATATGATTCTTTGCTTATACATATATCTACAGATTATGTTTTTGACGGTAAAAATTATAAGCCATATATAGAGAGTGATAAAACAAATCCTCTTTCTGTCTATGGAAAGACAAAACTATCAGGCGAAAATCAAATTATTTCCTGTGCCACAAAAGCAGTTATTATTAGAACTTCATGGCTGTATTCCTCTTATGGCAGTAATTTTGTTAAGTCAATTATCAAATATGCTAAAGAACAGAAAAAACTTAACATAGTGTTTGATCAAATAGGAACACCTACTTATGCAAGAGATTTAGCTAAAGCAATTCTTGATATTATTACACAAATTAAGCATAAAAAAAATTCGGTAGAAATATATCATTATTCAAATCAAGGCGTTATAAGCTGGTATGATTTTGCTAAAGCAATAATAGAAATATCAAATATTAATTGCTCTGTAAATCCAATAGAAACAAAAGATTATCCAACACCAGCTCCTCGCCCGTATTATAGCATTTTAAATAAAAATAAAATTAAAAACCATTATAATATTAATATACCATATTGGAAAAATAGTTTAAAAGAATGTATT
>CAZOSY010000181.1:3901-5779 GCA_964582565.1 uncultured Bacteroidales bacterium
CAGTTATTATGAATAAACAAAATATTGATAAATCAATTTTAAAAAAAGCACAGTCATGGTTAGATGGTAACTATGATATTACAACAAAAAAACAAGTAAAAAATCTACTTGAAAATAATATTAATGAATTAAACGATGCTTTTTATAAAGATTTGGAATTTGGCACAGGAGGATTAAGAGGAATTATGGGCGTTGGCACAAACAGAATGAATAAATATACCGTAGGAATAGCTACACAAGGTCTTGCTAATTATTTAAAAAAAATCTATACTGACAAAAAACAAATAAAAATTGCTATTGCTTATGACTGCCGAAACAACAGTGCTTTTTTTGCAAGAACAGCTGCTGATGTTCTTGCTGCTAATAAGTTTAAAGTATATTTATTTGATGAACTTAGACCAACACCGGAATTATCATTTGCTGTTAGATATTTAAAATGTAATGCAGGAATTGTAATAACAGCTTCACATAATCCAAAAGAATATAATGGATACAAGGTATATTGGAACGATGGCGGTCAATTAGTACCTCCTCATGATAAAAATATCATTGAACAAGTTGAAAAAATAAAAAATATTAATGATGTAAATTTTAATGGAAAGAGTAAGTATATTGAAATAATAGGCAAAAATATTGATGACAAATATTTAAAAAGAATTAAAGAATTATCTCTTTCTAAAAATATTATAAAAAAACATAAATACCTAAAAATTGTTTATACTTCTATTCATGGGACAGGAATTAAATTAGTTCCTCAAAGTTTAAAAAATTTTGGATTCAGAGATGTGTATATCGTTGATAAACAATGTATTGTTGATGGCAATTTTTCAACCGTAAAATCACCTAATCCAGAAGAACCCGAAGCATTATCTCTTGCTATAAAAAGAGCAAAACAAGTGGATGCTGACCTTGTGATGGCAACAGACCCTGATGGCGACAGAGTAGGAATAGCAGTTAAAAATTATGAAAATAAGTTTGTATTACTTAATGGAAACCAAATAGCTTCATTATTAATATATTACTTAATAAATAAATGGAAAAATGATAGAAAACTAAAAGGCAAAGAATATATTGTAAAAACTATTGTTACAACAGAACTTTTAAAAGATATTGCTGATAAAAATAATGTTGAATGCTTTGACGTGCTTACAGGATTCAAATATATTGCAGAAGTTATTAAACAAAATGAAGATAAGAAAACTTTTATTGGTGGAGGAGAAGAAAGTTATGGATATCTTATGGGTGATTTCGTAAGAGACAAAGATGCTGTTATATCATGCAGTATGATAGCCGAAACTTGTGCATGGGCTATTCATAAAGACAAAACTCTATATGATTTATTAGCAGATATTTACTTTGAATATGGATTCTACAAAGAACGATTGATGTATATTGTTAAAAAAGGAAAGTCTGGAAGTGAAAAAATACAGGAAATGATGAAAAATTACAGAGACAATCCCATGCTTTCTATTAATAACTCAGATGTTGTTGTAATAAAAGATTATCTTACCCAAACAGAGAAAAATTTTGTTGATGGAACTGAAAAACCATTAAAAAAATTACTTAAATCTAATGTTATTCAGTTCTTTTTAAAAGATAAAACCAAAATTACTGTCCGTCCATCAGGAACAGAACCAAAAATAAAATATTATTTTAGTGTTAAGACAAATTTAGAGGATAAAGCCAGATTTGAGGAAACAAATAAAATATTAGAAAAAAAAATTGATGATGTTATAAGTTCTATGGGATTAAGATAAAAAAGATAAAATCTGTAAAGATTATACGGACCAAACATTTTTTTATAACTTGAATTATTAGTGTCCGACTAAAAATAAAATTAGAATTTATAATAGTAGATTCCTCACTCCGTTCGGAATG
>CAZOSY010000182.1:0-5701 GCA_964582565.1 uncultured Bacteroidales bacterium
AGAATTAATCTGCTAAATTAAATAAAAAAAATATTAATATCAAAATTTTTTATAAGTTTTTTTTATTTTTCAGGCACAGGTTACAAACTTGCGCCAGATGGTATGGATTTATACCAACATAGCCATTACTATCTATGCGCACATGCTCCTGAGCATTAGTGTAGAATAGCATAGAAAGATTTTCCTGCTGTATTAATTGGGCATTGCCATTTGCAGCTATGCCTACAAGAAAACCATCAGTAGCTGTTTTTCCTGTGCCCTGTGATGGTAGTGGTGGAATTTGCATATAAAATGCACCATTTGTAAATGATATATGTACGGGACCTGATTGATATTTACCCGCATCAAATAATTGCATTTTATGATGAGGGTTCTGCATACCTACACCAATATTAATTTTAGAAAAACCATAAAAAAGTGGTATAGGAGGAGTGTATTTTCTTCCAAAATTTATGGACGGATTAGTTGACTGAATATTGTCGTTACCTGTTTGGGGAGCTCCTCCTCCAAAACAAAGTGAACTATCTCCAATATATAGCGAACCTTTAATTCTAACACTATCAGCAAAAATTTGTCCTTTAACTTCTAACGAATATTGCGGATTAGAGGTATTTATACCAAATTTGATATTAACGGGATTGTGGTCTTTGTCAACAGCAAATAAGCTGCTGGGTTGCAATTTTTCCAGCTTTTGTGAATAAGAAAAATTGCTGATTAGCAGAAGTGTAATTATTGCTACTGCTGTTTTTTTAATTTTTTTTAGTGTTCTCATAGTTTTTTAATTTTAAGTTAATAAATAATTATTTTTTTATTCAAGGTATTGTTATTAGTTTTTATTTTTAAAATATAAATTCCTTTAGTGTATTTTGATATATCAATATTCTGCGGATTTTCAATATACATTTGTTTTATTAAATTTCCATAAATATCATACAGATAGATATTAACTGGCGATATATTAGGATTATTCCATTTAACGTTTAATATATTATTTGTAGGATTTGGATATATATTAATTTCGTCATTTTCTAAAGTATTTTCATTAATTATAACCAATGGGTTGCAGGTCAGGGAATCAGTAGATACACAAACATCATCTATAAAATAATAAGAAAGGCAATTATCACTACCATTACAAACAATTGTATCAGTACTAAAATCATCAAAAAAATTTCCTATTACAATATATTTATATGATGAATCAGCTACAAAAGATCCAGAAATAGTTGTCCAATTATTTTTATCAATAATTGGATATAAACAATAAATATGAGGATTATTATTTACATTAATCGGATTTATACTATTTAGTAGAAATAAACATCCTAATTTGTTAATACCACAATTAGATAAGTCTGATAAACTAACTTTAAAACTTATATAATATTTTTCTCCTAGTATTAATGGTGTCTTTAATTTTATTCCAATGAATTCTCTTCCGTTTATAGAATAAGGATAGTAATATGCCCAAAGACCTGCATAAGCACTACCATCAAAAGGATTTTGATTACCCCATCCATTATTTGGAACTGAATATGCTAGATCAGTTGCACAAATATTAAAATAATCAGGTGTATTTGCATATGAGTTCCATCCAATTGAATAACTAATTATTGTATAAGAATCTGGGCAAGAACTATATTCCTCAAAGCTCGGGTTAGGCACGAGGTTTTGTGCAAAAACATAAATATTTGCATTACAAATTATGAATACTAATAATATTTGTATAAATTTTTTAATAATTATTAAAGTTTTTGGTTAATGAATAAAATTTATTTAAGTATAACTAATTTTTTTGTGAGCACCTCCTTTCCTGTTAATAATTTAATAAAATAAATTCCGGAATTAAAATTTGTTAAATCAATTGTTTGTTTTTTGTTATTTACATCCTTTTTAAGCATTAACTGTCCTGTTATATTAAAAAATTTTATTTTATAGTTTTTGTAATAATTATTTTCTATATTAATAAATTTATTACAAGGATTAGGATAAATATTTATACAATTTAAAGCATTTGTATTTTGATTAATAAAGGTTTCATTACAATATAAAGAATCCGAAGAAAGGCATATATCATCAATATAATGATATGTACCGCATGAATTGCCACTATATAAGAGAGTATCTGTTAAACTATAATCAAAAAAATTACCAAATAGCATAATTTTATAAGATGAATCTGCAATAAAAGAGCCTGAAATCGTGGTCCAGTCGGCAGTATCTGTAATTATTTGTGTGGAATTAATATGTGCAAAATTTTTAATTAGAGGTGTAGGTGGCACAATAAGATAAGCATTACAAAAAGTATCACCATTAATAATAGTATCCATACAATCAAAAGCATTAGTAAATAAAACACCTATATTATTTATTGCACATGGACATGTGTTAGATAAATTTACTTTAAAAGACATATAATATTTCTGCCCAATAGTGAGAGATGTAATAAGCTTACAACCAAAAAATTCCTTAACATTATTTCCAAAAAGTTTGCTAGTACTAAGAATACCAAAATATGCATTACCATTAGCTGCATTTTGATAACCAAAAGCATTATTTGGAATTGACACAAGAGAAGGATCTGTACAACAAATATTAAAATAATCTGCAGTATTTATATTTATTTTCCATTTTTTTGCACAAATAGTTTGTCCACAATCATCAGGGCAGGTATAATATTCCTCAAAGCTCGGGTTAGGCACGAGGTTTTGTGCAAAAACAGAAATACAAACTGTAAATTGCAAAATAAAAAGTGTGAAAAATATTTTTAATAAAGTTTTCATATTAAAAAATTTTAGCATAAAGATAAACAAAAAAATTTATTTAACAAAATTATTTCTGCATTTTTTTTTAATGTGGCATTATAAAATTCGAATTTATTATCATTATGGATTATATTTTAGAACAAAGTTAAGTCCTTTTTTTGATATAATCCCCAAAATTTTTGACATATTAAATATTTCAAAAGTTGCGACAAAGATATAAATAAAAGATATAAATTCCAAATTTTTATCAACTATTTTATTTTATAAAAAAAATATTTTGAAATATTTTTGTTAGCCCTTGTTATTATTGAAAAAGAAAATTTTAAGAATATGACTATATTTTTGAGATATGTTATATTTAATAATATTTTTTTGTGTAATTGGAAAAAATCTATGCTTAATTTTTATATTAAATATGTTTGTCGCCAATTTTTGAACTTAACCCACTATTTTTCGGAACAAAAATTATTATACCAATTCTTGTATTGAAACTTGTGCTGAATTCATTTCAGTATTCATTTTAATATTTATTTTAATATTCAACTTGGTTTCATAACAAAGATATAATTTTTTATATTTTTGTAAATTAAATTTATAGGATTAACAGAATTAGCATAATCAATTTATAATTATTTAATCAAAAGAGAATAATTTATAACAAATATTATGTACAGAGCTTCTATATTAGATGAAGTAAAATATTTTTTTAAAAACAAATCAGCATTATCACAGCTAATAATAATTAATATCATTGTATTTCTTGTTGTTAATATTATTAAACTTTTTTACTGGTTATTTCAAATAAAATCAAGCTTCTTTATCTTACAATTATTTGCAGTTCCGTCTGACTTACATTCTTTACTTTTTAAGCCATGGACACTGTTTACTTATATGTTTTTACATGAAAACTTTTTCCATTTATTTTTTAATATGATAGTATTATATTTTGCCGGCAAAATTTTTTCAGAATATCTGAGTAATCGTAAATTAATAAATACTTATATTCTTGGCGGAATAGCAGGTGCTCTCTTTTATATAATCTCATACAACATATTTCCTATATTTAAAGATGTTGTCGTTTTTTCTGTTGCATTAGGTGCTTCTGCTTCAATACTTGCTGTTTTGGTTGCTATAGCCAGTTATGTGCCTAATTATTCTGTAAATCTAATATTTGTTGGACCTGTAAAACTTAAATACATTGCAATAATAGTTGTTGTTTTAGATATATTAAGTATCAGTAAAGGAAATCCGGGCGGTCATCTGGCTCATTTAGGCGGGGCTTTGTGGGGCTTCTTTTATATCTATAAATTAAAAAAAGGAAAAGATATAAGCGTAATAATTGATTATTTAAAAAAATTCTTTAATAATTTTATTAACTATTTTAAATATAAACAAAAAAATAAATTTAAAGCTAAACACGAATACAGTAAAGGGAAAGAACGTCCCTTATCTGATGAAGAATATAACAAAAGGAAAGCAGAAAAACAAAAAAAAATTGACACAATCCTTGATAAAATTTCAAAATCAGGATATGATAGTATCTCTGAAAAAGAAAAAAAATTACTTTTTAAAATGAGTGATAAAAAATAATGTAACGGTTCACAGTAAAAAAATAATAACATTTTTAAAAATGACTAAAAGGGAAAATAGAAATAAAAAACTATCATTTATAAGCAGAATATTACTACTGATTAACTATTTTTTTGCTATATGCTTATTAATTTCTTATACAGCATCATATATAAGCCCTGCAACATTATGGATAATAGCTTTTTTTGGTCTGGTTTATCCATTTTTGTTAATTATAAATATCATTTTTGTTATTCTCTGGTTATTACGTCTAAAAAAATATCTCTTTATCTCTTTAATATCCATATTTATTGGCTGGAATCATATCACTAATTATATACAATTTAATAATAAACAAAAACCTGTAAGTAATAATGATGTTAAAATACTTTCATATAATGTAAGGTCTTTTGGCTTGTATAACTACAATAAAGATTGGTCATATAACTTTGAAAGAAAAGATAGTATTTTTAAATTTATAAAAAAACAATCTTCTGATATTATTTGTTTTCAGGAATTTGTATATGACAAAACAGGCGGATTTAAAACCCTTGATACTATCATAAAATTTCAAAAAGCTGTTAATTATCATACAGAATATACAAAATCATCAAAAAATATTAATTATTTTGGACTTGCTACTTTTAGTTATTATCCTATAATAAACAAAGGAAAAATCTTGTTTAACACTAACTCCTGTAATTCTTGCATCTTTTCTGATATAAAAATAAATGATGATACAATAAGGGTATATAATGTTCATTTTGAGTCAGTCCATTTAGGACATCAGGATTATAAATTTGCAGAAGATATGAGCAATATAAAAAATATAACAAACAAAAAAGAAGTAAAAACATGTTCCAAACGAATCTTGTCTCTTTTAAAAATAGCTTTTATAAAACGTGCAAGTCAGGCAGAACTCGTTGCCAGACATATCAAAGCAAGTCCTTATCCTGTAATCATCTGTGGCGACTTTAATGATGTCCCATATTCTTATTCTTATCATACTGCGTCAAAAGGATTGTTAGATGCATTTGTACAAAGCGGAAAAAATTTTGGACAAACATATTTAGGAACTTTCCCTTCTTTTCGTATTGACTATATATTATATAACAAAAAATTTACTTCTTATAATTTTAAAACTTATCACATTAAATTTTCTGACCATTATCCTGTATCCTGCTATTTTAAACTATAGTAAGACAGATAAAACTACTGCCACACCATTAGCTCATACAATACAAGCCAAAAAATGACTAATATAAAAATTGGTTCTACTGTTATTTTAATGGGTAGAGTCTAATCCTTTATAAAAAAAACGATTTAATTTCTAATTTCTAATTAACCTAATTGACCTAAATAATGAC
>CAZOSY010000183.1:0-5610 GCA_964582565.1 uncultured Bacteroidales bacterium
GAAAACATCATAGCAACAGAAGCAAACACTGTTTATGTGCCTGATTTAATAGCCAAGGGCTCAATAACAGCTGAGAATATGAACGTAACAGGACAAACTGTGTTTGATAGCTTGAAAGTAAGCCAACTTATTAAGGTTGGTAATACAATAAATATAGGTGGTACAGAAGTTGGATTAACAAATAAAATTTTTGATGATTCTAATGATTTGCTTATTCAAAGTGAGACAGGTAGTAATTATAATACAATAATAAATGCTAATAATGAAGGGAAAGTTGGCATTGGAACAAATAATCCTCAAACGAAATTACACATCTTCTCAAACGATAACCCAACCTGTGGAACACAGTTAAGAATAGAATACTTATCTACTGCAACACCCAATGGTTGTCCAGGTTCATCAGTTTGGGATTTGAATGCTCAGGGTGGTGGAATATTGACATTTCAAAATTATTCTACTTCTAATTCTGTGATGACTTTAACTAAAGATGGTAATGTTGGTATTGGCACAAATACCCCAGAAGCTACTTTAGATGTTAATGGCAGTGTTTTTATTCAGGGAAAAGGAGGTACATGGACAAATTCACACTGGAATGTAATATTAACATCTAATTTAGGTAGTTGCTGGAGATTAAGTGAACCTAATCCACACACAGGACATTATTTGGGCTTTGGAATGACAAATATAACTGATGAGCCCGGATGGTATTGGATTGCTTCAACAGCCACCGATGATAGCCAGAATCCTAAATATCCTATGTATTTAAGAATAGATAATTCAGGTAACGGGCATCTTAATGTTTGCGGAACAATAAAAGCAAAAGAAATTATTGTTGACGAAACTGATGGGTGTGATTATGTTTTTGAGGACGATTACAAACGTATGACACCAGAAGAAAAGGCAAAATATTACAAAGAAAAAAAACATTTATTTGGACTTCCATCTGCTAAAGAAATAGAAAAAAACGGTTTAAAAATAGGAAAAACTATGTCTGGTCTTACATTGAATGTTGAAGAACTTAGCCTGGATCTTATTGATTTATATAAAATTATAATAGAGCAGAAAAAAGAAATTGAACAACTTAAAAAACGTTTAGAAATTTTAGAACAAAAATAAAACTTAATTTAAAAAAATGAAAAATTTTAATTCTTTTTATATAAAAATGATATTACCATTAATATTTTTTTTGATATTATATTTTAATAATTTATCCTTCTCGCAAAATTTTTGGACACCATCAGGATTTGCTGATACTTCAATTGGTGCTTTAGGAATTAATCAAAACGATGATATCTTTGTTTCTACTTTATACGGTATATATTGTTCGTCAGATAATGGTTTAAGTTGGCATCAAATAAATAATCCAGACTCTGTTAATGTAGTTACTATAGAATTTTTTCCATTTTCAAATATTTATTTAGGTACATTTAGTGGTTTATATAGATATATAGATAATGGAAGTAATTGGAATATTATATTACATAGTGCTGGTCCTATTTATGCGATTTTAATAGAACCTAATGGAGATATATTTGCCAGTATGATAGATTATGGATTATGTCCTTTGGTATATTCATCAAATAATGGAAATAGTTGGGATACTCTTTCAATACATTGTGTCAGAGATTTTGATACAAATTTAAATGGAGATATTTTTGCAGGTGCAGATGGAGGTATATATAGGTCTACAGATTATGGGAATAACTGGATACTATTAATGAATTCATCTATGTATAATATTAATATAGATTCTAAAGATTATATTTATGCCGGAGGTGGAATAGGAGTTGGATTATTTAAATCAACAGATAATGGAAATAATTGGAATTATTTAGGATTGGATAGTTGTCAAATACATGACATAGAAATTAATTCAGAGGATGATATATTTATTGGGACATATGATGGAGTATTTATGTCCACAGATAACGGACAAAATTTTGTTCAAATAAATAGTGGTTTAAATAACAATTCTGTAACTTCTTTAAAATTAAATTCAAATGATTTTATCTTTGCGGGTACTAAATCAGGATTATTTAAAAGTATAAAATCAACTACAGCAATAAAATACAATTCTAATATTTTTGATTATGAATTATATAATTTCCCCAATCCTTTTAAAACAAAAACAATTATAAATTATTCAATTCCTTTAAATTATAATGATATTGTCAAAATCAATATCTATAATTTAAATGGAAAATTAATAGAAAAAATTGTAAATAAAAAACATAAGGGAGGTAGTTACTCTGTTATCTTTTATGCAAATCGCTTAAATACCGGTATTTATTATTATAGTATAAATTGTAAAAATTTTAATCAAATTAAAAAAATGATCTTAATAAAATAAAAAGGAGGCTATTGTGATACATTTAAAAAATAAAGTAAATTTTTTTGTAAGTATATTAATTTCTTTTCTTTTATTCACATATATATTAAATGCACAGAATTATGAAATTGCTGATAGTATTAATGTTGGTAAAAGTAATATTAAGGATTTAAAGATAAATAATTATAATTATTTTTTACTGAATAATAACTATATTTATAAAATAGATAATTTTGGTAAAATATTAGATTCAAATAAGGTTGACCGTACTGTTACAGGAATTTGTTTTAAAGATCATAATTTATTATTAATTTATGAAAATGGTGTTATAAAAAATAAATTTGATTCTATTTTAATTAATTTAAATATTAATAATAGAGTGTCAAAATTTATTACTTATAAAAGTTTAAAATATTTCACTTATCTTCTTGTTGGAAAGTTTTCATACTCTAATAGTATAATTTTATTTAATAACCAAGGGAAAAGAACAATTTTTACTTATTTAGTGGGTGCAGAGGCGGGATTATATTGTAGCAATAATTATTTATGGCATTTGTCTAATAAAGTTATAAAAAACAAATTTGGTATTTTAAGAAAATATAATATTTCAAATGGAAAATTATTATCAGAGGAAATTTTACCAGTTAAAGATCCTGTTGGTATTGGAATAGATAGCAATAGTTTTATATATACTTATTCTACTAAAACTAAAAAAATTTATAAATTAAAAAAGAAATAATTATGAAAAATTCTGTTAAAATTATCTTTTTTGTAATTTTATTAATAACATCTATAACTTCTTTCTCAGAAAATTATGCTATTTTAATTTCAGTAGGTAAGGCAACTCAAGATGATGAATTTAATAATTCTGAGTATTGGTATGATTTGTTTCTTGCTTATGAGGATTTAATTATAAAAGAAGGTTATTCTCATGATAAAGTATATGTATTTTATGGTGATGGCAATGATTTTACTGGTACAAATTATGATAGATATAAAAAATCTTATCATGGATGGACAGAACCAATAACTGACTATGATTATTCATATACTACCGTATATAATCAAATCGGAGTTTTGTCTATTGTAATAAATGAAGATGATAATCTTCTTATTAGATGGATGGTTGGACATGGGGGTGCTAGTGATGAAGATAATTATATTACTTATAATCAAAATCATAACGTATATTGTTCTGAACAACAAGTTTATGATATGTTTAATCAGATAAATAATTACAAAAGAAGGAAAATAATTTGGATGACTTGTCATTCAGGTGCTTTAGTAGCAGGAAAAAAAACGTTTAATAATGAAAAAACAACTATTATCACTTGTTGCCGTTGGGATAGATCTTGTTATGGTGCTACAATACCTGCCAATGAAACAATGCATGCAGAATTTAATTATGTAATAACAAGTTCTCTTTATGGTAAAGATCAATGTGGAAATACTTTAAATGCTGACTATTATAATGATAATGTTATTAGTTTAGATGAGTTATACCAAGAAGTAATTACAAATTCTGTAATTAATGCTACTTCACTTCCTCAAATTGGGGACATTTGTCCATTAGCTTCTAAAATATATATAGACGAAAATATTTTATTAAGTGATGCTACTTTATCAGGGACACATGAATATCTTGTAGATAATATTAAAACTCAAAATGATTTAATTATTCCAAATAATGCAAATATAACTTTTGCAGCCAGCAAACAAATAATATTAAAACATGGATTTCATGCCAAACAAGGATGTCATTTCCATGCTTATATTGGTGATATTCCATGTGGTAGCCAAAAAATGTTAATTGTTGATAATGGTTATCCTTATTCAGAAGAATATATTAATGAAGAACTAAAAAAAGATAGTATTGTTAATGATATTTCTCAAAAAGAAAATATTTTTAAATCTTATCCTAATCCGTTCGGTAACCAAACAAATATTTTATACACAGTAAAAGGAAATGAAAAATTTGACATTAGCATATATAATATATATGGAATAAAGCTATATTCTTTAATTAATGGTATTCAGCCAGCCGGGAAATATAATTTATTGTATGATACTTCAAATTTACCTAATGGTGTTTATATATGCATATTTTCAAGTAAAAACAGAAGAGAAGTAATAAAACTATTAAAATATTAAAATCAGGTAAACATTAAGGGTTTTGCCTTGTCTTCCGGCATTTATTACTGCATTTTGGAATCAAAAGAAATGCAGGTTGATAGTATTTTTAAAGTTGCCAATTCCATAATAATAGATGGAATAAATGACAAAATAACTTCTACAAGCGGGCATATTAATTTTGATAATATAAATCTTGAAAAAATTAATAAAATTACTGCTGATTCAATTAATATTGGAAATATGAATGTAAGTGGCACAACTACATTAAATAAGATTAGAACAAGAAGGATAGTTTCACCTGATAGTTTGATTTATTTTGGTGATAGTTCACTTATATACAACGAGAATACAAATAATATATATTGGAGTCCTGGTGTACCTTCTTCCATACGAGGTTTTAAGCTTGGTAATGGTGTAAGCTATGCTATGGGTTTGAATTCAATTGCATTAGGTTATAAAACTGGAACATGGACCATTGCAGAAAATTCTATTACAATCGGAAGTGGTTCTTCTACAGGTGATATTTTATCAAATAAAATACCAAATTCTTTATTTATTGGTTTTAATAGCAATAGACCTACTTTATTTGTAGGACCTTCTTCTGGTCCTGGAACTACAGGTAAAGTTGGAATTGGAACTACTGACCCTCAACAAAAATTACATATTTATAAGCCATTACCTCCTTTGCCTGTAAAACCAGATCCTGTTGGATTAAGAATTGAAAGAGAAGCTTGCGGTTACTGGGATATATTAGTTGATACAGGTAGTTTATATTTTACTAATATTCCTATGGACCCTTGTATTCATCCTCAATTAACAATAACAAAATATGGTAAAGTTGGTATTGGAACAAGCAATCCTCAAAGAACGTTCCATGTTCATGGTGATATTTTAATTAGCGGACATGAAGGCAGTATATATTTTGGTAATGAAGACCAGGAGCAATATTTGGACAATGGTGAATGGGCAATAGAATTTGCACCGGCATATCAAGGTAATCAAAGCGGGCTTAATTTCTGGAAACCTCAGGGAAGTCATTATCTTAATGGAGATGAATATGATTATGGTGATATTGATGTAATGAATTACAAATTATTTATTAGCGATGATGGTAATGTTGGTATTGGAACAGGTCGTCCGGATTATAA
>CAZOSY010000184.1:0-5609 GCA_964582565.1 uncultured Bacteroidales bacterium
AGAACTTATAATAGTAGATTCCTCTCCGCCTCAGGCGAATCGGAATGACAACTTCATTATGTTGGGAAGGTGGAGAAGAAGCGGCAGCAGCGGCAGCAGCAGCAGTGAGGGTAAGGACGCGTAAAACGCGTCCTTACCCTCACCATGAACTCTAAATAACACTGTCATTCCGAGTGATAGCGAGGAATCTCATAATATTTAGAAACGATTTTACCTGAATTTTTAAATTTAGTCGGACAATAGTGATAAAAATGGTTGAATTTCGGTAATTTTACAATTTTGCAACAAAACAGGATTGATTTTTGTTTATTACGTCAGAAAAAAAACTCCAAAAAGTATAAATATCTTAACACGGGATGTAGCGCAGTCAGGTAGCGTACTTCGTTCGGGACGAAGTGGTCGCTGGTTCGAATCCAGTCATCCCGACAAAAAACTGTCTCGCCTCTTTAGCTCAGATGGTAGAGCAGCTCATTCGTAATGAGCAGGTCATCGGTTCAAGTCCGGTAAGAGGCTCTATAAATAATTGAGTATTTTATTGTAATCATTCACTTATTAAAATTTTAACATAAATCAGTCAATTATCTAATCATTTTAAATAATCCAGATAAAATTAATCTGATTTTATCCCCATCCCGGATAATTTTTAACCTGTAATTTTCTTACATAATTTAAAATATTTCTGTAATTATATAAAAAAAATATTTTTTATAAAGTTTCTATTTATTAAAAAATATTTAAAAATATCCAATTCCTCATAAAAAATAATATTTATTAAAAAATTTTTAAATTCAAAAAGTTTATTTTTAAAATGTAATATTTGTCTTATAAAATAACGAAAATATTATATATTTACCTGTATTAATATTATATATTTTTATGAAAATAGAAATAATATATTTCAAATAAAAGCATAAAAGCATTAAAATTTTTAAAGATTTTAATACTATTTTTAAAAATTTATTAAAAAACGCTTGACTTTTTATTAAAAATGTTGTATCTTTGTATAAGAAACCAGCTCAACTTTAAAAATTATTCAATTATGAATATTAATTTAAAAAATAGAATCCTTGTAAATTTAATTTCAATATTAATAATTTTGTTTATTACAAATGTTGTTAAATCTCAAACTTATGAATTAAATTTATCAGACCCTGCTACTTATACCTATGGTAGTGCCTGTAGTAGTGCAAATCCTGCACAATGGTCAGTTTCAAACGATTCTTGCTGGATTCAAACTTCTGCTCTTAAATTAACAGAAACAGGAAAAGTTCCAATTTTATTTAAATTAAATTTAAGCGGAAATCTGGAATGTGATGATAATGCCTATATACAATATAGCATTGACGGAGAAGCATTTTATAATGATACAGTCATAAACGGATGTGATTATACATCCGTGTTTGACTATAATGATACTTTAAACTTATCTTCCGGACAAACCATACAAATAAGAATCATTTGCGAGACAAATAATAGTAATGAAAACTGGCAGATAAAAGATGGAGATATTACTGTATATGGAGCAGAAATACTTCCTATTGAATTGCTATATTTTAATGCTGTCTGTAATAATGATGTTGCAGAAATTAACTGGTCAACTGCTTCTGAAATTAATAATGATTATTTTAATATAGAAAAAAGTAAGGATGGGATATATTTTGAAGTTATGGCTACTATTAATGGTGCAGGAACCAGCAATATACAACATGATTATTTTGTTATTGATGAAAATCCATATCAGAGAATAAGTTATTACAGATTAAAACAGACCGACTATGACGGAAAATATAAGTATTCAGATATTATTGCCATATCCAATATTAATAAAAATACTGACTGTAAATTGAATATATTTCCTAATCCTTTTATTGATAATATCACTATTTTAATCAATAATTTGCACTCATCATCAGCTAAAATTGAAATTTATGATATACTCGGAAACAAAGTTACAGAACATACATTATATGATATTGATAGCAACAATAATAAATTTATTATCAATTTGTCAGAACTTTTCAAAGGTCCTTATTTAATCAAATTTATATCTGATAATTTTGTCAGAACACAAAGGATTATAAAAAAATAAGAAATTTATTTCATGCAAGCACTGTTTATATTTTATTAATCTTCGCTGCCTATAAAGCTTTTTACTATACCGCTGATACCGGTTTTTTTTCCTCCACCGGTTTTAGAACCTCCTAATTCTCTACGTAATCTTGCCAGATTCATAGTTTGAAGAATAACTTTTCCCGGACCTGTAAGAGTAGTTAAAAACAAACCTTCTCCACCAAAGACAGCTGTTTTAATTCCTCCAACAAATTTGATGTCATAATTAACACTTTCATCAAATCCAACAACAGAACCTGTATCAACCTGGATAGTTTCTGCTGATTTCAAATCAAAAGTAAGAAAGTCGCCACCGGCATGGATGAAGACCGTTCCCGGACCTGTAAATTTTTCAAGGATAAAACCCTCACCACCAAAGATGCCAGCGCCTATTTTTTTCTGAAAAGCGATAGAGAAATCAATGGTTGATTCAGCACATATAAATGCATCTCTTTGTGCAAGAAAGGTCTTGCCTTGTTCCAGTTTAATAGCATTTATCCTGCCGGGATAATTGCCTGCAAAGCCAACAGTTCCGTTTCCTGTAAAATGTGTAGTGAATAATGATTCACCGGCAATTTTTCGTTTCATAGCACCAAATAGTTTTGTACCAATTCCCTGACCTTTCATCATGGTTTTCATATTTATACCTGATGTTTTAAACATCATTTTACCTGCCTCAGCATAGACCTCTTCATTATCTTTGAGAGTAATCTTTATGGCTTGCAGGTTGTCTCCTTCTATTTTGTATTCCATATTTTATTTTTTATTTTTATATAATATTTTTTATTTGTCTTGTAAAAACAAAAGTAATAATTTTTTTTGTAAGTTTGTCTGTCTAATGACAAATTAAAATCTGAAAAATTATGAATTTTGGAATATGCAATTTAAGTGTTGTGCCTGTCAGGTTAGAACCATCTGATAAAAGTCAGATGACAACACAGCTATTATTTGGAGATATATTTAAAATTTCTGAAACATATAATAACTGGTGCAAAATTATTATAAACTATGATGATTATGAAGGATGGATTGATAATAAACAATTTCTATCTTTATCAAAAGATACTTATAATAAAATTAATAGTTCACCTAAAAGTATAACTATTGATTTAGTTTATAATTTAACTGATATTACGCAAAATATAGTTTTTCCAATTGTTACAGGAAGTTCTTTGCCGAATATCGTAAATAATAGTTTTTATATTAATAACAACAAATTTGTTTATAATGGACATATAATAACTGATGTGCCAAAGACAGACAAAAAAATAAGAGAAAAGGTTGTTGAATATGCTTATAAATATCAAAATACTCCTTATTTGTGGGGAGGGAAAACACCTTTTGGCATTGATTGTTCCGGGTTTACTCAAATGGTTTATAAAATGGCTGGAATAAAGCTTTTAAGAGACACAAACAAACAATCAACACAAGGAAAAACCATAAGTTTTTTATCAGAAGCTAAACAAGGCGATATTGCATTTTTTGACAATGAAGAAAATGAAATTATTCATGTTGGCATTTTACTTAAAGATAACAAAATAATACATGCATCAGGCAAAGTATATGTTGATATTATTGACCATCATGGAATTTATAATGCTAACACAAAAAAATATTCTCATAAACTAAGGATAATTAAAAGAGTTGTTTAAAAATTAAACTTTCAGATAGCTGTTCTAAAAACAAAAAATAAAAGTGGCTTTATTTATATCAGAAAAAATAAAAATAATTCAAAATTTTTATAACAAAAAAATTATTATATCTTTGTCAAGATTAAAGAAAATTGCTCAATCTACCTGTGCCGTTGGCACGGCAGACAGGCAGGTTCTGCAATTTTTTCTATTCAAAAGTAAAAAAAATGAATCCCGTAGGATGTTTACCCCGTTGGTAAAATTACCTACGGGGTTAATCCAACGGGCTGAACAGAAGTATGGTTGATATTAGAATGATACAAGAACTTTTAGGACACAAAAGCAGTAAAACAACTGAAATTTACACACACGTAAGTACAAAAAGCATAAAAAATGTTAAAAGTCCGTTTGATGATTTATAAATCTAAAGTGGACAAATAATATAACATTTGTCCACTTTAGATATGTTATTATTTTATAAAGTGGACAAGTTGTATAAGTATAAACAAGTTAGCGGCAAGTTAAAAAGGATAATGAAACTACAATCAACATTCACGACTGGACTTTTCCTCCTGACACTTTTGACAGCAACGGGACAGGACATAAGAATTAAAGGAATGTTCTTTCCTTTTTTAGAACATTCCATTGCAGTTGAGAACTTGACGCATCAAAATGTATCGGTACAGGTGCTGTATCAAAATAGAATTGAATTGGGTGACAATGAATACTACCATCATAGAGTAATTCCTTCCATCCGCTATTACTTTTCATCCGAAAAGAGGTTCATAAACCGATTATATATAGAAGCGTTTTACCGCTATGCATATATCAAACACTTTCCAGACCAATCAGACGTACCATACTACAATTATTATTCAAATTCCTTCGGATTAGACGGTGGCAAACAGTTCTTCCTTTCGGACAGGCTTCTTATTGACTTTGGGGTTGGCTACTACTACATTTATTCAGGTAAGGAATGGCATAACTTTTCGGATAACAATAGACATTGTTTGCGGATAGACCTAAAGTTTGGAGTAGCATTGACAAGGAAAAAAGATAAATGAAAAGACCAGAAGATAACAAAACCTATACGTAATACGGGTTTAGTGCTAAAAAGAAAGATTATGCATGTAAATAACAACTTTAGTATAATAAGTTGGTTGTATAAACAAGTTATGGGCCATATTAGAACGCAAAAAACACTGACAAATGATAAATAGTAAAATAACCATATCACTGTCCCTTCTAATGATATTGTTTACTTCATGTAGATTTGAACCAAACAGAGCAACAAAGGAAAAGATACAAGAGAAAATATCACAAGCTGATTTTCAGATAGAATTGATCAATGATATCGAGAGATTTAAGATTTTGAAAGACTTTTTATATAAAAATGTTGATTCATTAATAAGTTTTAGAAATAGTAGGAATATAGTAATTCAAGTTTCTGGAAATTCTAAAACAGATACATTACTTCAAAAACAAGAATGCTATACATATTTTCGTGGCAATTCACAATATGATTTAAATAGTGTTCCTGATTTTCTAAAAAATAGACTTGATTCAATATGGAAACTAGTTGGACAAGATGTTGAATTTTCAATATGTAAAGATAAAAAAATTAAGATTGTTGTAAAAAATGAGAAAGTAGCAGAAGGACTTTATATTTCACATGAATTTATTTGGAACATCTCGACTGAAAGAGAGAAAAACAAGATTGAATATTCTGCACAAAAGGACTCAATTCTGACTAATGATTGCATATATCGAATTGGATTAACAGAACAATATGGACATTAAAAAATACGGCACACAATAAATAGTCTTCAATCGGTGCGCAGCACCCAGATTGAAGCAGATGTTGAACTA
>CAZOSY010000185.1:0-5605 GCA_964582565.1 uncultured Bacteroidales bacterium
GACTTTATAGACAGACACTATATAATCTGTCTAAAAATAAAGATATATTTTTATACCTTTTTTTTTGTCTCCAAACTCTATTTTATTTCTCTCCCTTTCCATTTGTATTTAACTATATTACCCAAAATGCCTATTATAGAAATATAAAAAATATTTAAAATCTGAACAGGTATGTAATAAAGCAAAATGCCTTTTTGCTTCATAAATGACGATATTCCAACTAAAACAGGTATATCAACAAAAATTTTTATTAAAAAAATATATAACCATTGTAACAAGAACTGTGGGTATATAAGACATAGTATAAATCCTGCCAGCAACAAAAGGTTGAAAGTATAAACAATAAAAGCAATAATGATAATTAAAAAATCATTATATCCTCTGCTTTTAGAGACCCAACGTTTTCGCTGATTAACAAAATTTTTTAAATTGCCTTGGGCTTCTGTAAATACTGTTGCATCATAATTTTTTATAAATCCAATGCTATGTTTAAACATCTTTTTTGTCTTTAAAAGCAAAAACACATCATCACCGGAAGCATATTTATCATTGTCAAAGCCATTTACTTTATAAAAAAGTTCTTTTTCATAAGCCAGATTTGCTCCGTTACACATAATTGGATTTTTTAATGCAACAGAAGCAGCACCGGAAACTATTAAACTCATAAATTCTAATGACTGCATCTTTTTAAAAACAGTATCTGTATTATGAAAACATACAGGAGCAGAAATCATTTTAAAATCATTTGCCTCATAAAAATCTACTATTGCAGAGAGCCATTTCTGTTTCATCCTGCAATCAGCATCTGTTGTTATTATCAACTTACCTGTTGCTAAATCTATTGCTTTACTTATAGCTCTTTTCTTAAACAAATTCTGATGTTCCTGCTCTTTTAAACTTAAAAGTTTTATATTATAAGCAGAATTTATATTTATAAAATCATTTACCAGAGCATTGGTATTATCTGTTGAAGCATCATCAATGACAATAATTTCAAAAAGCTCTTTGTCATAATCCTGCTCAATTATATCATTCAAGCAATTAATAATATTATTTTGTTCATTTCTTGCAGAGATTATGATACTTACCTTGGTAGATAAGTTGTTTTTTGTTTGTCTGTGCCAGTATTTTAGATGAAACCAACCATAAGTATAAGATATTATAATAATAGCATATAATATACACAAAAGCCATAATATGTAAAAAAAGACTATCATAAAATCAAACTTTTTTTCTGAAAAATTTTAAATTAACAACAAACAAAGTCCCTATCAATGCCGGTATCATAAGATTAATAATCCATAATGCTGTAGTAGAAGTAACTATGTTAATATTTATCTGTTCAGTAAGCATATTTATTTTTTTAAAATACATACCTGCAAAATATATTGCAGCGGAACCTCTTACACCTAATTCAGACAAAGCAATAGTTGGAATTGCTGTGATAACAATATATATAACCGAGATAATCATTATTGCTTCAAAAAAAGGAATATTTATTTTAAACAATATTAATAATAAATAAAATTGCAAACTAAACACGCAATATCTTATAAAACTTAAAATCAGAACTTTTAATAATTCCTTTTTATTATAAAATGAAAAGACCTTTACATATTCTTTAAATTTGTTATGCTTATCTAATCTTAACCGATTAAAAAATGATGTCAGAAATGAAATATTAAAAAATAAAAACAATAACAAAATGATAATACCAATTACTATAACAACAATTCCGTAATAAAAAGGGCTTGAAAAATGTTGTTGAAAAACAACATATCTTGGTATAAAAAACAAAATGCCTGTCAAGCCAATAATAATTGTAATCATCAGCTGGCTTATACTCCCGATAACAGTAATAAGAGTTCCCTGCCAGCGATTTGCTTTTTCCAGCATAAAGACTCTGCCAAAAAATTCTCCGATTCTGTTTGGTGTAAAAGTGCTTACTGTTATTCCTGTTAATACTGCTTTTATTGATTTCAGAAAAGAAACATCTTCGATTTTTTTAATTAAAAATTTCCATTTCCATGCCTCAATGCCCCAGTTTATAAACATTAAAAAAACTATGAATAATAGTTGAACAATAAGAAATCGTGAGAGGAATAAAGATTTAAAAGAACAAATTATCTTATCTAAATCTTCTTTATAAAAAATCTGCTTATAAATAAAACCGTAAGCAATAACTATTATAGATATTTTTAATAAAATATCATATATTTTGTTTAATTTTGATTTTGATTTCATTTATAAAAATAATTTATTATGTCAAAAAATACTGAAACAAGCACTGAAACAAGCACTGAAATAAGTTCAGCACAGGCATCAGCACAAGGTTCAGATATTATAATATTAGGTATTGACCCGGGCACAAATATTATGGGATACGGACTAATACATAACAAAGATAACAATATTAAATTTATCACTATGGATGTGCTAAAATTAAATAAATTTAACACACAGGCATTAAAATTAAAAAAAATATTTGAATCAACACTTGATATTATTAATAAATACAAACCTGATGAGTTGGCTATAGAAGCGCCTTTTTTTGGTAAAAATGTGCAGTCAATGTTAAAATTGGGCAGAGCAGAGGGTGTGGCTATGGCAGCAGCTTTATACAAAGATATACCTATTTTTGAATATTCACCGCGAAAAATAAAACAGTCAATAACAGGAAATGGTAATGCTTCAAAACAGCAGGTAGCAAAAATGCTTTATAACTTACTTGATATAAAAAAAATTTCTGAATATCTGGATTCTACTGATGCTTTGGCTGTGGCATTATGCCATTATTTTCAAAAAAACAGACCAATAAAAAGTAATGCGCATAAGCCGACAAGCTGGAAATCTTTTGTATCTGATAATCCTGACAGGGTAAGATAAAGAATATGGAGTTTTTTTAATCAAGCATTGTATAGACGAGGCACGCCTCGTCTATAATAATCCAACAAATGAATAATTTAAGTTATTTGCCAATCTTTTAAATAATTATTCAGTTTTTCTTTATCTCTATCAACAGGTGGGTTCTAAAAATTAGCTTCGCTGATATTGCCTTGGGCTAAGTTCATCCCGTTGGATAATATCCTACGGGATTTATTTTTTTTTAACCATTTAACCAATTAACAATTAAGTCCTTTCCGAAAAGTCAAAATTGTGTCATTCCAAATAACGTCATCCTGAACTCGTTTCAGGATTAGTTCGGAATCTCTAATTTCAATAATATAAAAAGATGCTGAAACAAGTTCAGCATGACAAATAAGTAAATAGCTACTTTTTGGAGTGGACTCACAATTTAAAGTATAACCTTTGTCTTTTGTCTTTTGAAATAAATATCTTTTATCTTTCAGTTCCGCAGTATTGAGGATTGCAGCTCCTTTTTTTAACTAAATTAATAACTTGGTTTATTACTTAAATAGTTGTATTTTTGCAAAAATTATAAATTCGTTCTATAAGTTACATTCAATAGAAAAAGAAACATGTTAAATTTTTTAAAAAAATCATATCCATTTAATGATGATTTTAAGCATAACACTAAAATTATATTTTTTGTAAGTATTGGTGTATTTCTTTTTCTTTTTTTATTTCAGCCATTTGAAATTAGCACCTTGTATTTAGGAAAAAAAATCTATATAATTTTGGGAATTGTATTGGTTGTTTTTCTTTCATTTAGTGTAAATTTATTATTCCTTCCGGCTATTTTTCCAAAAATGTTTTTATATGGAAAATGGAATATTAAAAAAGAAATTTTATGGAATACATGGATTTTATTTACAATAGTTGCAGTATATGTTCTTTTTTATAACCTAATGGAATTAAATATTTTTAAAATTAGTTTTTATAGAATTATCCAAGGTCTCTTAATTGCCATATTGCCTATTTCTATTCTTATTACAATAAATCAGAATCGGCTGCTTCGGTCATATCTGATGTCTGCAATAGAAATGAATAAAAAACTTGAAGAAAAAAAAGTTGTAAAAGAAACAGAAGTAACATTTGTATCAGAATATTTAAAAGATAATCTTAAAATCAAACTGGTTTCGTTAATATATATCAATTCGGCAGGCAATTATATTGAAGTATTCTGGGAAAAGGACAAACAGGTAGAAAAGCAAATGGTTAGAACCAGCTTGACAAAA
The DNA here is from genome assembly GCA_964582565.1 of uncultured Bacteroidales bacterium. GTDB lineage: Bacteria > Bacteroidota > Bacteroidia > Bacteroidales > CAZZDX01 > CAZZDX01. The sequence goes on from CAZOSY010000185.1 coordinate 4,140, forward strand.
TCAGAAGAACTGTTAAAAAAGTATAAATTTATTTTTAAATGTCACAGGTCTTATATTATAAATATTAATAGAATAGATAAAATTGAAGGGAGTTCTCAGGGATACAAAGTGTTTTTAAAAAATATTGAAACGCCTGTCCATGTATCCAGAAATTATACAAGTGAGCTGGAGGAACTTATATAAAATTATTTTATCTAACTTTTTATCCCTAAATAAATACATCTCACCCCTAAAAAATGTTTTTTACATCTTTTAACACTGTTTTATCCCTTTTTTTTGTTTTAGATTTATTGTATTAATATTTTTGCTTTCAGAATCAATAATTAATATTGTATTATGAATGCATTTAATATTGGGAATTTGAGAATAAAATTGCCCATAATTCAGGGAGGAATGGGCGTTGGAGTATCTTTATCAGGATTAGCTTCATCTGTAGCAAATCAAGGTGGTATTGGAGTTATTTCTTCTGCAGGAATTGGTATGCTTGAACCTGATTTTATCACAAATTTCAATGAGGCAAACAAAAGAGCTTTAAGCAAAGAAATAAGAAAAGCAAAAAAAATGACAAAGGGCATTATTGGCGTGAACATAATGGTAGCACTTTCGGACTTTGATGATCATATACAAGTTGCAATAGAAGAAGGTGCAGATTTGCTTTTTGTTGGTTCAGGGCTTGCTTTAAAATTTCCAAAGATATCTACTGATAAGTTGTCAAAAATTATTCCTATAGTATCTTCTGCAAGAGCAGCTAAAATCACATTTCAATATTGGGAACAACATTATAACAAAGTGCCTGATGCTATTGTTGTTGAAGGTCCATTAGCAGGTGGACATCTTGGGTTTAAAAAAGAACAAATCAATAATCATGATTATTTACTGGAAAAGATACTAACAGAAGTTATTCCTATAATAAAATCTTATGAGCAGAAATTTAATAAAAATATTCCGGTAATTGCTGCCGGAGGTATATATACAGGTGCAGATATTCATAAATTTATTAAATTAGGAGCTAATGGAGTGCAGATGGGAACAAGGTTTGTTGCAACTTATGAATGTGATGCAGACATAAAATTTAAAGAAGCATATATAAAAAGCAAAAAAGAAGACATCACTATAATTGATAGTCCTGTTGGATTACCAGGAAGAGCAATAGGTAATAAATTTCTTAAAGAAGTGTCGGAAGGAATTAAGAAACCTTTTAAATGTCCATGGCAGTGTTTAAAGACCTGTGATTTCAAAAATGCACCATATTGTATTGCTCTTGCATTAACAAATGCAAAAAAAGGATATCTTGAAAAAGGATTTGCTTTTGCAGGAGCTAACGCTTATCGCACAGATAAAATTGTTTCTGTTAAAGAACTTATTAAGAGTTTATTAAAAGAATATGAAGAAGCATCTAATCTGAAAAATGCTTAACGTAGCAAAGCTACAAACAAATAATAAAATAAAGGCAGTAGTATTATATC
>CAZOSY010000186.1:0-5576 GCA_964582565.1 uncultured Bacteroidales bacterium
AAAAATAAAGATATTTAATTTCTGATTTGGTAAAATTATAGAAAACAAAAATTTTTCTTAAAAATGTGTAGGTATTAATTCATAAGAGTAGATAAAATTCATGAATTTTATCTACTGCCTGACCTGATGGCGATACAAATATACAAATTTTTTTTAAAACAACAATAGATTTTTAATAAAAACTATTACTAATGTGTTGCAATATGGCATGAAGCGGTTTGCGAGTGATTCTGTATCAAACCGAGACAAAGTTGAAACGGGTTAAAACCGCTCCAAATAAGCACTCCCGCTTTTTGCTATATTGCGTGTTATGCTTTGTTAATTTTTATTATACAAATCTATATTTTGCAGTATTCTTATCTCCAAATTTTTTAATTATGTTATTTTCTACTGCAAATTTCAAATCTCTGCTTGCTGTTGATGGTGAAATTTCTTTAAAATTTCTAAGATATTCTTTTCGTGTAAAAAAATCATTCTTGATTCTTGATTTATACATATTTATCCTATCCAAATTTGTCAATGCTATGTTTTGTATTTTGAGCAACTCTTCTAATGATTCTTTGATTATTTCAAGCATAAATTCAATGAATAATGTAGATGTCCCTTTTTTATCAGATATTCCCAATGCATTATAATATTCTGTCTGCCTTTCCTTTATCAATGTTTCAATTGGCAAAAATTCAAAAACAGGATATTTGTTCTTTAAAATAAGAGTTTGCCATAATCGTCCCATTCTTCCATTTCCGTCAGAAAAAGGATGAATAAATTCAAGTTCATAGTGAAAAACACAACTTTTTATTAATATCAAATCTTCATCATTATTCAGATAATCAAACAAATCATTCATTAAAGGTTTAACCATTACTCCCTGTGGAGCAATATGAGCTATTTCCGAACCTTTTACAATTCCAACCGATTTATTTCGTAATCTTCCCGGTGATTCTATTAATCCATCCATTAAAATTGCATGTGCTTTGCAAAATGAACTCATGGAATAAGGTTTTAATTCATCTATTTTATTATATACTGATATTGCGTTTTTAACTTCTATTATGTCTTTTTTAGGACCAACAATCCTTTTGTTTTCAATTATTGCAGTAATTTGTTCAATTGTTAATATATTTCCCTCTATTCCAAGTGAAGATTGAATTGTCTTAACCCTGTTTTTCTTTCTTAGTTCTGTCGGTGGTTTATGCAAATGAACCGAATTTACTTCCCCAATTCTCTCTGAGATTATTGCTATTAAATTTAGGATTTTATTAGTTATTTCGTAAAGAGGTTTCATATTAATTTAATATTGATAGTGTCATTTGATAGTATCAAAGATAACAATTTATTTATATTAGCCAAAAAACTAATTTAAAATAATTTTTAGCCGAACTGACGGTGACAATATGAAATGTGGGCATTTGAAACTCAAATCTTTCAATTTACTACACTGTTTATTTAATGTTAATTCGTTCATATTTACCACTTTCTGCCCAATTTTTTATATTGCGTGTTACCGCCGTTATTTATCAATTATTTCTTTCACTTTATTCTTTAATTGCTCTATATCAGGCAAATAAAGTTGATATTTTGAAACTATCAATTTTGATGAGTCTTTTAGCATTGCATACTCAACCATTATATCATCCTTTTCTTCTGACAATATAAGTCCTATTGGTTCATTATCTGTTTCATCGTTTACTTCTTTAGTATAATATCCCAAATACAGTTTCATTTGCCCAATATGTTCATGTTCTACTTCTCCGATTTTTAAATCTATTAAGATGTAACATTTTAATTTTACATGATAAAATACCAAATCCACGAAATAATGCCTGTTATTCAGCGTTATCCGTTTTTGTCTGCCTATAAAAGCAAATCCTTTTCCTAACTCTAAAAGAAACTGTTGCAAATTATTGATTATCGCTTTTTCAATGTCCGTTTCTGTATATTGATAGTTTTCAGGGAAATTCATAAATTCAAAGACGTGAGGGTTTTTTATAAAATCTTCTTCCGATTTTATTATTTGTCCCTGCTTTGATAATTCTAAAATTTCCACTTTATTCTTTCCGATTGCCAATCTATGAAATAAGCATGTTTTCTTTTGTCGCCTTAACTCTCTAATAGTCCAATTATCTGCGATTGCTTGCTTCTCATAAAACTTTCTTGCTAAATCGTCTTCTATTTTTAACAACTCGTAATAGTGGGACCAACTCAACTTGCTTGACAGTGTCTCACAAATTGGATATTTATTGTACAAAAGTCTCATGTAATTAAGATTACTTCTGCTAAATCCTTTACCATGTCGTAATGAAAGGTCTTTTGATAAATTTTCTAAGATATTCTTTCCGTATTCAGCTTTAAGTTCTCCATTTTGCTCAAATTCAATAACATCCTTACCAATCCTCCAGTAAGCATAAAGCATTTCCGTATTTACAGCAGAAATTATTTTGCTTTTGGCTGATTCATAAGTATTCCCAATTTTTTCGATTAGATTCTGATAATCAATATTTTTTTTTAGGTCTGTCATGCTTTTTGAATTTGTGTGACAATGTCACGCATTTTACTCAACTCAATTAATTTGACTAAAATACTACAATTTCATGAATAATTGTTGTCATATTTATATTATCTTATTAAGCGCTACTTGTTTTTCTTAATTGGCGATAACGACAGTTTGTCTAATAGCCTAAATTTTATTTTTTTTTTATATTAGCCAAATCAGGCGACTGCCTGGCCGAACTTGGTCGCCTGATAAAATGGGTTTTAGAGGAACTGACGTTTTGGCGGTTGCTGTTCGGTGGCGATTTTCAGCACTGAATTTTCCACGAAGAACCGAAGTTAAAATTACCATTTTCCTGTCATACGAGCCACTGCCCCGCCACTGACAGCAAACGCCTGTTATGGGCTGTAAAATCTATTCTTTCACTAGTTTTGTTACTATTGTATTATCTCTGTTACTCAACTTTACTATATAAATTCCTTTTGCAAGTTGGCTTATATCAAGTGTCACCCCCTTCTGTTGTATCAGTTGTTGCAGTATTAATTGTCCTTGTATATTAAAAATATAAATGTCATATTTTTGCAGACTAATTTTACCCAGAAATTCAATAGTAATATAATCAGAAGCAGGGTTAGGGTATATTCTGATAAATTTCGGGATATTTGAAAAATCATGAATAGTATTTGGTCCGTCCCATTTAACCGCGATTACTCCTGCAGATCCTGTGGAATGGTATATATAATTGCTGTTTGCGAATATTGAATTGTTTGAAGTATTGCTTCCAATTCGTAATTTTTCGGTTTCATTAATGTTATAGACATCCTGAATGTCATAGGCAATAAGACCTTCTCCCGCTGCCAATCCGCCTTCAGCTATTAATGCATAATGATCAAATACAAATACGCCGGCTGTCATGTTGCCCCATATCCCTGTCTGGAAAAAATCTGTTTGAGTAATTTGTGAAGGATATGTAATGTTCAAAATAGAAAGACCATTTGCAACAAAGGGTATGGCGGAACCTATGGAGACCGCTGCATACAAGCTGTCGTTCTTTTTAAAAACACTTACATCCGAAGAAAAGCAATTATAGCTGCCAAGTACAAAAGGCGACAGTGGCGAAGAAACATCAATTACCTTAACTGATTTGGCTACATATGGCGTCCAGCATGCAGCTATGATAAGACTGTCAAACCAGTCAATATTATTTACAGGTTCATTTAAAAATGTTAGTGATGTTATGAATAGTGGTGCATGAATATCAGTGATATTCCAAAGACTCAGCAAACCATGCGGCCCGGTTATTTCAGCTACTGCCGCCAGATTATTTTTAACGATGACTTTCACGGCTCCATTTGTTCCCAGATGTTTCATACATGTGATACTGTCGGGGGAAAAGGGATTTGAAATATCTGCAATAATTACTCCCTTGCTTCCTGATGCAACAAAAAGGATGGTGTCTTGATAAATAAAAACATCATAAGCGCCACCGTCAACATTCCAAAGATTCTTTTCCTTTAAAAGACCATCTGTACCTATTTCTGCAATACCAATACCTTCGCCATCAATTGCTGCATAAAGAAAAGGTTCATTTACAAATATATCTTTTGTGTCGCCGCAACTATCTATACGAGATAAAATCTGAGGGGATGATGGATCAGATATATCTGTGATTTTGAATCCTGCCGATAGTTCAGCAGTATAAGCGTATGGTGGTAATACATCTGTCCAGTTGGTCATATCGTCAGAAGGGATCACGCTAATTTCTTGAATATTATACGGATCAGAAACATCAAACATCACAGATCCACTGCTCCATGCCGAAACATAAGCAATTCCGTTGCTCACTTTCAGGTCGAGGGGGTAGGAATATACTTTTCTGCTAACGAATCCGATCAACTGAAAATTGGATGTGTCCTGAATATCAAACACCCATAGTTTCATAGAGTCGTTTAGTGCAAGGGCTGAAGGGTATCCGGTAACAAAAAGGAAATTCTTACTATCATCAGTTGCACATTCCAAGAAATTATATCCTGTTATTTTAAAGTTATCAATTGTGGATAGAGATGTGCCGGAAATTTTTAATCTGTATAAGCCACCAGATCTGTCTGTTAAATATAAAATGGAATCTTTTTTTACAATATCAATTGAAAAATCATGACCTATTTCATTCCATTTATGGATATGCACCGGATTATAGGGATCCGTAATATCCATCACTGAGATTCCGTAGCTTCCACGCGGGAAATAGGCAAAACTTCCTGAAACGACTGGCTCATAACCTACGACGGAATCAGGAAAAATATATTTATTTACTACAGGGTTTGTTGGATCGGAAACATCAATGATACTCACGCCAAGTCCATTGTTACCGGCATAACAAATATTATTGTGACAGAAGATATAGGTAATACAGTCTGTTGTATGGCAATGTCCTTTGTATGCAGGGTTTGCTGCATCTGTAATGTCAAAAACTCTGAATGCGCTTCCTGACCCTACATACAGCATATTACTATCTATGTGTAGCGAAAAAGCAGGTCCGTAAAATGCAGCATCTTTCCATTGCATGTTTAGCTGTGAGTAATTACTGTTTACAATTACTAAAAGAAAGAATATTAAAAGAAATATTTTTGCTGTGTAATGCAGATAATTTTTCATGTTTTCAATTGTGTTTTTTTATAGCCCCATAACTTATTTATATAAACAAGTTCAACTTAAAAAGTTGTACAATATTTCCAAATATGGTATGTAATGTGCAAATTTTTGTATTTTTATATTGTTCTTTATTTTTTACAAATATATAAAATTTTTCATATATCCAAATCGTCCAAGGGTGATTTTACATTTTTTATTGTTTTTGTACTTACATGTGTGTTCACCCCGTTGGACTAACACCGTATGAACTAAGCGAAGCGTTCTCACGAACACCTTAAAAATAAACAATTTTGTGAGTAAATGCGGAATAAGTTAATAATAATCTACTAAACAACCCTTAAGGGTTGAATAAACGATTTGATATAATATCTGTGTATGTGTTGCCATAATGATTGTTTTTTGTTCAATCCTTTTAGGATTGAAGATGAATACT
>CAZOSY010000187.1:0-5563 GCA_964582565.1 uncultured Bacteroidales bacterium
CTTCAATTTCGGCAGTTATTTCTTCAATTTCAGAAAGCGAATGTTCAAAAATATGTCCTAGAATATTTACATCAACTTCGGTATTAAAATCGAAAGAAGAAAGTTTAAGCAAATCGTCAATTAAAATATCATCGTCAATTTTCAGACAATCTAATTTTTCATCAGTATAGAACAAACCGCCATTATAAGCAGGAATATCATCTCCTGCATTTTTTCCTTTTCTGCCAATATTCATGTATCCAAAATATTGTTTAAAGATTTCGTAAAGAGGTTTATACGCATCTTCATCTTTTAAAATTTCGTAGCGCTTTACAATTCTCGAAATTGAATTTGGCGGTAAAAGTCCACTGTCTTCGGCAAACAAAATAAATAGAAAACGGTCTAATAATTTTTGCGATTTTTTAAACAACAGAAGTTTATCAAAAACAATAGGCTGCAAGCCATTGTTATCTAAATTGTTTTTTATTAAGTTCTCAAAAAGTTTTCTTTTAAAGTTTGAATAATCTTTGTAAAGTTTATTAGAAATATTTTGTTCGTGAAACTTTGTATCTTTTTTAAGTGTTAATGGTAAATCTGAAAAGACACTATTGGTGTTTAGTATTAAATAGAGTAAATCAAAATCTTCTTTTTGTAAATTAAATAAATCAAATTCTTCAAATTCGTTGGCATAATCAATGTAAAACCGCAATTTTTGAAAGTTTGAAGTTATTACATATTTACATTCAGGTTGATTGTTTTTGTAATTAAATGCTTGCTCTGTAATACTTTTAAGGTCTTTTGTTTTTGTAGATTTCAGTTCTATTACAACAATTGCTTTTTCGTCTTTTAATATTGCTCCATCTGCTTTTTTCCCGTCATCTTGATTTTTAAATTCTCTTACAAGATTAAAATTATTATCAGGCTTCAAAATGTAACCAAAAACATCAACAAATATATCTCTTAAAAATCCGTCTTGGTATTCTTCTTCTTTAAGTTGTTTAATTTTTTCAATCTTGGCAGGGCTATAATTATCTCTGTATTTTTGATATGCCTTTTCAACTTGTTCTTTGTTAAGATTGTTGAGATGTTTATTTATTACTGATTTTTGAAATATTGCCATTTACTAATATCTTATTTTTCATTATAAAATACAAAAGTATAATTAATACTGCGAGTTAGCAAAAAAATAGCTCTTTTGGTTTTTTTGAGTTGGCATTTTGCGTGTCGGCAAAAAACCAAATGTACTATTTGCGGGCTGGGTTTTCATTTCGTTTTTCTTTCAGTTTATTCAATGCTCTGTCTGTTTTTTGCATTGGGCATAACGGCTCAGGCTGGTGTTTCGGCGGCGTTTAAGTAACCACTGTTCCTGTCCACCGCACTAAATTAATAAAAAGAACTGATTTGTCTGTCCGCACCGCACCGCCGCTGAAAACCAGCCAAAGTTAGCTGCCGTTTTTGTTCTGTCCACAAATTTGTATCGGTCAATGTTTAGTAATGAACTTCATAAAAGTTGAAGTCAAGTCAACAATAAATTCAATTTCTTTTTCATTCACATTGTCATCGTGCTTTACATACTTGTTCTGATATTTTGAATAATAGTCAAGGAGAGTGTTAAACATATTTGTGCTTTCAGAACTTATTCCTTTTGCTTGTTGATATGCCCCCACATCTGCAATTTGTTTTTCAAGTGGCTTGTTATTGTTCAATAATTCTTTAAGGAGAACTTCTAATGAAAGACGCAAATCGTCAACTAAATTTCGCTGATAAATTTGCTGGGCAAATTTATCTAATGCTGAATTGTAAAGCTCAAACGATTTTGCAAATGCTTTAAGCCAATGTTGTGTTTCTTTAACGAGTTCCGATTTTAAAATTTGTTCTCCGTCAGGAATATAATCAGGATATTGAGAGTAAAGTTTGTGCTTTAAATCTTTGACGCTATCTAAATGTGCAAGTTGCTCTGATAATTCATTTATAATTTCAAATTGCTGGTCAGAATTAAATCTTTGCAGATTTTCAAGAAAGGCAGTCCTCTTATTTGCTACATCTGTAAAAGGTAGTTTGTAATGTGGAATATCAACACTGTAATCTAAACTTTTTGCAGAAAAATATTTTCCAATTTGAGTTGAAGTAAGTCCTTGTTGTGTTTCAGCAAGAACATCAGAGGCGAAGGTTAGGGAAACATTACTAATTGGTTTCTTCATTTGTTTTTTGTCAGGCATTCGCGAATTAATAAAAGACAAATATGAACCGTACTGATTAATTAATTCAATTGCGTCTCCTTTAATTCCTATGTTCATATCAGTAGCAGGAAAATATTTATCTCCGCCATTGATTTTAATTAGCTGTTTATCTTTTAATAGGGTGATGATATTTGATATTTGATGCTCATCCTTTTTGTCCCATATTTGTCGTGGCGATAAAATATCTGTAATCAGATTTCGTGGCGATTTTTTTTTTAAGTCGTCAAGAATGATGTCAATAATTTCATTGTCGTTCATAAAATTATATATTAATTTCTTACAAACAGTTTTAAGTTAGCAGTGTCTCCCAAATGGCAGCCAACGTTGGCAATATGAAATTTTGGGCATTTTGAAACTCCAATCTTTCAATTTAGCACACTGTTTATTTAATGTTAATTCGTTCATATTTACCACTTTCTGCCCAATTTTTTATATTGCGTGTTGTGTGTTGTTTATTTTTGTCATTGATTTTTTTCACTTCTTTCTCGTTGCGTAAAAATCATTTAATGTTTTAGTTGGATTTTCCTTTTTCCAATCTTCGTATGAAATTTCATTATTGTCAGCATTTGTAGATTTTTGTTTATGACCAATGTTGTCAAATCTTTTGCTTATCTCATCAATATTGTCTTTTCTAGTATTAAACTCAATCCTAACAAATAATTTAATCAACTCAGCAAAAGCAAAAAATGGAATAGAAAATAATAATCCACTCACAAGTGCTGAAATAATTAAATAGATGCCTACCTGTTTTTCATCTCCATATTCATCAAGTAATGAAAGTCCGTAAATCAATCCAATTATTGCGAAAAGAATAATCACTATCCCAATTACTTTAAAAATAATCGAGATTGTTGAAAGTCCAGGATATTCGTTTTTAAATCTGTCAATATTCATAATCGTTATTGTTTAATTTTGTAATTATTTAATTGTCAATTATTTTAAATAAGTCAACATGGTAATCAATCCATTTGTTAACTAATGCTGGTTGTTCTCTTAAATAACACACAACTCGTTTATACTGATACTTTTTTACTACAAAAGTATCATTTATATCCAACATCTTATGCTAAATAATACTTTTAGGGCATACAAAAGTATCATTTATATTTATGCAAATATAACATTTAATCGTTTAAAAAAAAATATTTAATAAATTGATGGTGTAACAAACAGGTGATTAAATCAGGTATGTAAAAACACGCTATCTCTACACCGAGTATAGTAAGTATTTATTATTCAACGTATTGACAATTTAGGAATCTATACATTGACGTTTTTATCGCAAAATTACACGAGCCTCATTATAAGTCTCAAACATTCAACATACAATATTCAATTTTTATTATTTCTGCATTTTTAACTTCTTAAATCATTATTCGTTAATTGATATTCTATATTCAATTTTTTATTCTTCTCTTTTTTTTAACTTGAATACAACTTCCTAACAAAATTCAATCTGATATATATTCCTTGTATTGTTTGTGATTTTAAATCTGTCATCAATTCTATATCCGATAATCCAAACTATTCTGTTTGCTGAGCAAATAAGCCAAACATCTTCCTTATCAATTATTGAAAGTTTGTTGTCAATAAAAAAATCACTTAGTTTTTTTTTGCATTTTGTTCCCAGAGGATAAAAAAAATCACCCTGTTTCCATTTTTTTATTTTCAGAGGGAATTTTAATTTATCAAAATCTATACTCGCAATATTTCTATCTTTTGAAATTGTTACATTTTTGTCATTTTTTATCCATTTTATACGAATCATTTTAAGTTTTACCGGTTTTTCAATAACCAGTGTGTTTTTATTAATAAAATATTGTCTAATATTAATATCAGAAGTTTTTGTTTTTTTTGTGATAATAAGATTTTCTCTGTCTTTAATTAAGCGATGACTGGAAGAGAAAAACTGTTTTCCTGAAATATCATCCAAAGAATTTATTATATCGTCAGTAACAGATGAGTTGAAGTTGTAAGGCATAAGAAACTCATAAAGAAATGTATTTACAGGATTTATTTTTTTTATTTCATTGATAGAAATATATATTCTGTCATTTTTTATATGAAATATTTCTTTCCTTTTTTGCTCAACAAAGTTTTTATAAACAATTTCAGTTCCTTTGATATATTTAATAGTGTTGGTTATTGATTTTCTGAAATCTGGATTAATTTTTTCCAGTTCAGGGATTATGATATGTCTTATTTTGTTTCTTGTAAAATTTAATGATTTGTTAGAGCTGTCTTGTCTGTATAAAAGATTATTTTTTTTAATAAATGCTTTAATATCTTTACTAAATGTAAATAAAAGTGGTCTGATGCAATGATTTTGTTTTGGCAGGATACCGTGCAATCCGGCAATACCTGTTCCTCTTAAAAGATTGATAAACAGAGTTTCTATCTGGTCGTCAAGATGATGCCCTGTTGCAAAATAATCATAATTTTCTTTTTTTAAAAGTTTTTCAAACCATTCATAACGCAAGTTCCTTGCAGCCATTTCAATTGAAATTTTTTGAGATTTTGCATAATCATTAGTATTAAAATGAACATTATAATAAGGAACTTTATATTTTTCCGACAATTTTTTTACAAAATCTTCATCAATATCAGATTCTGTTCCTCTTAAATGAAAGTTGCAATGAGCAATAGCAAAATTGTATTTTGATTGACAAAAAAGTTCACACATCACAATAGAATCATGTCCGCCACTAACAGCCAACAAAATTTTATCGTTAGCATTAAAAAGTTTTTCTTTATAAATAAATTCCTGAAATGATTTTAACATAATTAGCAAATTTACTAAAAAAAATATTCAAAATAATAAATAGGTATGTAATATCTGTAAAAAAAACTCGGCTCTTTGTTGTTTATAGTGGGTAATTATAAAATGCCGACTCATTACAGGGCTCAAACATTCAACACCCAACATACAATATTCAATTTTCATTATTTCTGCATATTCTACTTTGCAGTTTCAATACTTTTATAAATTATAGCTATTAACTCTTCTGTTTCTTTCATAATTGGAGCTAATTTCTTTGTATTTGAGATTAATGGTTTACTTTCTATAATTTTTAAGCAAATTCAACTTTCTTTTATCTCTTTTAGAATTATTTTCACTCCGTTAGATATTTCGTTTAAAATATAACCTCTCAAGATTCTCTAATTAATTATCTAACGGGGTATCAGTCGGGCGCCTGACCGAAACAAAATCTTTTCTTGATTCTGCACTTTGTGCTTCTCCGTAATTCAATGAAATTGATGTTCCTGAACGAACCAATTGTCCTGATAAATGATTCCCTGCTTTTGAATTGGGCATTTCATTTACAATTTCAATTATCAAAACT
>CAZOSY010000188.1:0-5560 GCA_964582565.1 uncultured Bacteroidales bacterium
TAATATTTTTTAAGAATTTCATCTGACTTGTTTATCAATATCTCTTGTTTATATTTTGTAGTAACTCTGTTTATTCTATATATTACGGACAAAGCTCGTTGTGCTTCATTTTTAACTTTTTCTACATCTTCATTTTCAAACAAAGAGTAATATCTTAGTTCCTGCTCATATCTGTAAATAAGTTTTTCGGTTATTTTATTAGCTTTATCTATTTTACCTGCTTTATAGTATGTCTCAGCAATAGGTAATATAAAATAATCATAAGGTATAGTTTTTTCAGGCATTACTTTTATACATCTGTCACAGACAGCAATAGCAGAATCTTTTTTACCTTGTATAATAAGATTATTTGCCAAACGGGCAAAATTGTTTCTAAAGTTCATTATCATTCTCATATTATCCTGATTGAGATATATATGTGGGTTTTGTATATTGCCCCATTTAAACTTGTTCATCAGATTATCATACATTACTTTTGTGTTTATGCTGCCTGTTTGTCCGTCTATACTTTTTGTTTTAACAGGAACTAAGCGATAAGCTAATCCCTGAAGTTGAAAATAATTCTCAAGTCCGATATAACTGTCACCTCCTGTGGTAATTGCAAAATATACAGGTCTCTTCCAATTGTTTGTTGCAAGCAGGTCAAGAACCATTAAATGATTTTTTTGTACATAATTTCTTTTAAATTTCCATTCAATAGCAGGGGCAATATCATTAACTTCTTTTTTTGATACTGTGCCATTTTTAACAACAGTAGCAGAGTCAACAGGGATACGAAATTTTTTTGTCGGAAAATAATTAATATCTTTTCCGCTATATGTTGCAAGCTTTGTAGCAGCGTCATCACTTGCTACAAAATTTATAAGCTCTCTAAGATTTATATATCCTTTTACATTTGGATTTTCCTGAATATAAACAACATCACGGGTTCCTTGTCTGTATTGTTTTTTTGTCATAGAGAAAGGTACAGATTCCGAATCATAAGCTTTTCGTTTCATTTGATCTATATACCAGTCAGTATTGAGCAAGCTTAGGTTAACAACTCTTACATCAGTACGGATGCCTTCAACTTCCTGGTCATACCATAGAGGAAAAGTATCATTATCGCCATTGGTAAATAATATAGCATTAGGAGCACAGGAGTTCAGATAATTTGCAGCAAAATCACGGCAGGTATATCTGCCTGAACGGTCATGGTCATCCCATTCTTCTTTTGCCATTACATAAGGAACCAGCACTAAACATAGTAATGTGGCAATGATAGCAGAGAATGCCGGCTTAACAGCTTTTTTAAAGACATCATATAAAGCCAAAACGCCTAATCCTATCCATATAGCATATACATAGAATGATCCGGCATACGCATAGTCGCGTTCACGGGGCTGATACGGAACAATGTTTAAATATACATTTATAGCTAAACCTGTAAATAAGAAAAATAGTAAGACAACTATAAAATCTTTATGTCCACGATTTAGTTGGTATAAAAACCCAATTATTCCAAGTATAAATGGTAATAAGAAAAGTTTATTTCTTGCTCTGTTTTCTGTCATACTATCAGGCAAATCATGCTGAGGTCCTAATCTCATCTCGTCAAGCCATTTAATACCGCTAATCCAGTTTCCGTTTAGAACGCCACCATATCCCTGAATATCGTTTTGTCTTCCTGCAAAGTTCCACATAAAATAGCGGAAATACATAAATCCTAATTGATAGCTAAAAAAGAATCTTAAATTTTCCGAAAATTTAGGTTTATATATGGTCTTTATCCTTCCACCTTGTCCTGTTATAGTTATAGGAGTTCCTTCTACTTTGCCCCAGCTTTTATATCCTTTTATATGATTACTTTGAGGACTCCACATTCTTGGAAATAAAGTACAAAAATTTTTGTCATAATTTGGTATGCTGGATTTTTTGGAATCTATTATAATATATATTCCTTTTTCCATATCTTTTGTATAAACAGGGTTTCCGTCTTTATAGGGTTTGTTTTTGTCTAAAGGAGCATTATAATATTGTCCGTAGAATTTAGGCCAATCACCATATTGTTCCCTGTTTAGATAAGATAATAAACTTATTGCATTTTTAGGACTGTTTTCATTTATTGGTGGATTAGCATTTGAACGAATAACAAGAATAAAAAATGTTGAATAACCTATTAACATAAAAGTAAAACAAAGTATTATGGTATTAAGAATAACTTTTTTATGTTTTTGTGTATATTTTAATCCTAAAATTATAAGGACAATTATAAGTATAAAATAAATTATTGTGCCTGAATTGAACGGTAATCTGATAGTATTAACAAAAAATAATTCAAATTTTCCTGCAAGAGCAATAACCCACGGTATTATACCAGATTGCACAAAGCCAAGAATTATAAATGAAAGAATTGCTGTAATAATAATTCCTTTTTTTGATGTTTTATACTTTCTGAAATAAACTACAAATACAATAGACGGAATAGCAAGAAGACTTAACAGATGCACACCAATAGACAAGCCAATAAGATAAGAAATCAGTATTATCCATCTAAGTGAATGTTTTTGGTCCGCTAAAGTTTCCCATTTTAGTATTGCCCAAAAAACAACAGCAGTAAACAGAGAAGCCATGGCATAAACTTCGCCTTCAACAGCAGAGAACCAGAAAGAATCAGAAAAAGTATAAGCCAATGCACCCACAATTCCACTTCCAAATATTGCAAGCATTTCTCCTTTTGTTATATCATCTTTTGTTTTTACAACAAGTTTTTTGGCAAGCATTGTTATTGACCAAAATAAAAACAAGATTGTAAAACCACTAGAAAGAGCAGACATAGTATTTATCATGCGTGCAACCATACTTGTATTGCCAAGAGCAAACAAGGAAAAAAATCTGCCTATTATTTGAAATAAAGGTGCTCCGGGAGGATGACCTACCTGCATTTTATATGCTGTAGCAATATATTCACCACAATCCCAAAAACTTGCTGTAGGTTCAGATGTTATTATATATACTACAGATGCAATTGCAAATATTAACCATCCTAAAGAATTATTTATTTTTTTATATTGTTTCATTATTCGATTTATTATAAAGATTAATATTAATAATTTTAAATATAATATTAAATTTGCAAATTTATAAAAATTAAATATATAAATTATAAAAAAAATAATTAATATATCTTTAATGAAGATAAAGGGAATAATTAACTGTATTGAAGATTTTGCTCCTGATAAGATTCAGGAATCTTATGATAATTCAGGATTAATTTTAGGCAACTATAATTCTGATGTTAATAAAGCTTTGATATGTATTGATGTTACAGAAGATATCATAGAAGAAGCTATTAATAAGAAATGCGATATTATTATTTCGCACCATCCGCTGATTTTTAATAGTTTGAAAAAGATAAATGGAAAAAATGCTGTTGAAAAAATTCTTATAAAAGCAATAAAAAATGATATATCTATATATGCGGCACATACTAATTTGGATAATGTAATTGATGGCGTTAGTGGGACATTATCTAAAAAATTATTTTTAAAAGATACAAAAACTTTACTTCCAAAAGCAGATTTATTAAGAAAGTTAGTAACTTTTTGTCCCAAAGATAAAGCAGACGAGGTTAGAAGTTCTTTATTTAAAGCAGGTGCAGGACATATTGGCAATTATGATTGTTGCAGCTTTAACACTAATGGAATTGGCTCATTCAGGGCTTTAGAAAATGCCAATCCTTATGCAGGAAATATTGGCGAATTACATAATGAAGATGAAGTTAAAATTGAAACTATTTATCCTTATTATTTAGAGGATAAAATATTAAGAACTCTTTTTAAAGTTCATCCTTACGAAGAAGTAGCTTACGATATTTATCCTTTAATTAATAAATTTGATAAGATAGGAGCGGGGATTGTTGGATATTTGGAAAAAGAAGAAAATGAAATGGATTTTCTTTTAAGATTAAAAAAAGTCATAAATGCAAAATGTATCAGATATACGAAATTGCCTGGTAAAAAAGTAAAAAAAATAGCAATTTGTGGTGGCACAGGTAGCTTTTTAATTCAAAAAGCAATTGAAGTAAATGCTGATATTTTTATTACTGCTGATATTAAGTATCACCAATTTTTTGATGCAAATAATAAAATTATTATTGCTGATATTGGACATTATGAAAGTGAACAATTTGCAAAAGAATTATTATATTCAATTATTAATAAAAAATTTCCTAACTTTGCAATTTTTATTTCTGAAATAAATACAAATCCAGTTAATTATATATAAAAAATCATTAAAAATTATAATAAAATGGCTAAAAAAGCAGCTAATACCAAAGATAAATCAAAATCTGTAAAAAAAAATAATCTATCTAAAAAGGAAGTAAAAGAAGTTAAAGGTAAATCAAAAGTTATAAAAGCCAAAGCAAAGAAACCTGTAAAAAAAGCAATTAAGACAAAAATTGCTAAAAAAACAATAAAAAAAGTTGAAGGTAAATCAAAAATTATAAAAGCCAAAGCAAAGAAACCTGTAAAAAAAGCAACTAAGACAAAAATTGCTAAAAAAACAATAAAAAAAGTTGAAGGTAAATCAAAAATTATAAAAGCCAAAGCAAAGAAATCTGTAAAAAAGGCAGTTAAAACAAAAATAGCCAAAAAAACAGTAAAAAAAATTGAAAGCAAACCAAAGCTTATAAAAGAAGAAGTAAAAAAAACTATAAAAAAGGTAATTATTCCACGAGATAAGATACAAATTTCAACAGAGAAAAAACTTGCAGCATTATATGCTTTGCAGCAGATAGATTCTGAAATTGCTAAAATTTATACTGTTAGAGGAGAATTACCTCTTGAAGTTCAAGACCTTGAAGATGAAATTGCTGGTTTGGAAACAAGGATTTCTAATTATAAAGAAGAGGCAGAGTCCTTAAATGATGATATCAATAATAACTTAAATAAAATCAAAGATTATCAGTTATTAATTAATAAATATGAAAAACAAAGAGATAATGTTAGAAATAATCGTGAGTATGATTCATTATCAAAAGAAATAGAATATCAGGGATTAGAAATACAATTATGTGAAAAAAAAATAAAAGAGTATCAGTTTGAACTTAAATCAAAAAAACAAGATATTGAAAATTCTAATCTAAAATTTAAAGAACGTAAAAATGATCTTAAAATAAAAAAAAGTGATCTGAAAAATATTATTTCTGAAACAGAAAAAGAAGAAAAAAAATTGGTAAAACAATCAGATAAACAACAAAAATTTATAGAAGAGAGATTACTTACAGCATACAAAAGGATAATAAAAAAGGCAAGAAACGGATTAGCTGTTGTAAAAATAGAAAGGGATGCTTGTGGAGGTTGTTTTAACAGGATTCCACCTCAACGGCAATTAGATATTAAAACACATAAAAAAATTATTGTATGCGAATACTGCGGAAGAATACTTGTTGATGATGAAATTGTTGAAATGGCTAAAATTTAAGGTTTATCAGAAATAAAGGCATCTTTCGAAAAAGATAAGAAATAGTTTATACTTTTTAATGATTAAATTTCCCTGAAAGGGAAAAATATGAATA
>CAZOSY010000189.1:0-5547 GCA_964582565.1 uncultured Bacteroidales bacterium
CGGTAAATAATTATTGGGATTTTACAGTTGACATTAACGGATTGTATTTTATTAACCCAAAAACAGAAAAAAGCCCATTAAATATAAAAAATAATGGTCTTATAGGTATAGGAACCACCAATCCTTCCACTAATTTACATATTAAAGGAATAACAGATGGTGGTATGGGACCTATACCCGATGATGATGTTATGACTTCAACTGTTTTAAGATTAGAAGATGAGGTAATAAACTCACAATATGATAGAGATGTGTGGTGGGATATGATTGTAAGTGGATTAAATGGAAAATTTTATATTAATAAACAAGTTGCAGGTGAAGCAAATACGACAAATATTATGACATTAACAGAAGATGGAAAAGTTGGAGTTGGAACAACTAATCCTCAAAGAACGTTCCATGTTCATGGTGATATTTTAATTAGCGGACATGAAGGCAGTATATATTTTGGTAATGAAGACCAGGAGCAATATTTGGACAATGGTGAATGGGCAATAGAATTTGCACCGGCATATCAAGGTAATCAAAGCGGGCTTAATTTCTGGAAACCTCAGGGAAGTCATTATCTTAATGGAGATGAATATGATTATGGTGATATTGATGTAATGAATTACAAATTATTTATTAGTGATGATGGTAATGTTGGTATTGGAACTGGAACACCTGGATATAAATTAGATGTTTGTGGAACAATTAGATCTACAGAATGTATAATTGACATTCCATGGTGGGGTGATTATGTATTAGATAAAGATTATAAACGTATGACATGGGAAGAAAAACAAAATTTTTATTTAATAAATAAACATCTGCCAGGAATTGCATCGGGTAAAGAGATAGAAGCAAACGGACTTAAAGCAGGAAAAACAATGCAAGGCATGATTTTAAATATTGAAGAAAACCGTCTGGATATAACTGATTTATACAAAATGATTATTGGACAAAATAAAGAAATTGAAACATTAAAAAAAGAATTATATGAACTAAAAAATAAAAAATGAATAAAAAAATTATAATCATATTATTTATTAGCATATTTATTATTCCAAGCTGTAAAAAAAATAAACTTTATAAAGAAAATTTATATGGTACTTGGGAAAAATCAATTGACCCAGGTAAATGTAATGAATTGGATAAAGTTCAAATTACACTTTCTGAAAATTCAATTGCTTCTATAAATTATAGAAGATATTATGGTGGTGGTATTTATTGTCCTTGCCGAGGTTTTTGGCGGCTTGAAAAAAAATCTAAAAAATATTATTTAACTTTTGAGTTTCCCGATTCATGTGGTATATATTGTATATCAGGAAGTAGTTCACAGGATTATGATTATTGTACATATAAAATAGATTATTGGAATGATAAAGATTGTTGCGGCAATTCTGATTGTATTGGTTTAACATGTACAGAACGTATCCAAGGACAAGATTATTTATGTTCTATACTTCCAATGATGGGTCCTTTACAAACAAAATTAACAAAAATTAATTAATTAACTTTATATTTATGAAAATGAAGAAAAAAATAATTTTAATATCGTTTTTAATTTTAAATTTTAATATTTTTTGTCAGGTTCCGTCCATTGTTATTGATTCAATCAATACAGGACAAAATTTTGAAGATATATTTGAAAATTTGGATAAAAGCAAAATAAAAGCAGGTATTTTATATGATAAAGTAATTCCTTTTGCAAATATATATAAATTTGATGGAAAAGATAGTATTGGTATTGCTACTTTAAATGAATGGAAGCAAATTTATTTTGAAATGAAAAAAGGAACTTTAGATACAACAAATTTTCTATCACTTGAAATTATATTTAGAAAAGCTTATAATAATTACATTAAACAAAATATTATACCTATTGGTATTATTAATTTAAAATACAATCAAATAAAAGAAGGAGCCTCGGAAGAAAACTTATTATACTGGCAGGATGGTAAAATATATGATAATCCTTTAGCTAAATCTTCTCCTTATGAAGAAAAAAGAGTTTTTGCAATAACAACTTTTAGGGATAAAATTCATTTGGGTGAAAATAAATTTATTATCACTGAAGATTTTTGTTTTTCAAATGATACTATGCAAATAGACCATTTTGAAATTGACTTTGATGATGGTAATGGCTTTAATATATATTATAAAAATGGAATTATTAATATATATTATCAAACTGCAGGTGAAAAAATAATTAAATTAAAAACAAAATCTTCCAATAATACTGAATTAACAGGTTGGTTAAAAATTAAAGTAACAGATTGTGGGCAGCCAGATCCTGATGTTAAAGAAAAGTTATTTACTTCAACTATACCTTGTACCACATGCACCAATACTGGGAATATTAATGATATACCTGGTCAATACGGTCAGGCGAAAGTAAGTATTTGGTATGCATCAGAAAATAATATTTTAACTAAACCATTTATATTATTAGATGGTTTTGATCCTTTTGTAAATGATGTGCAAGATAGACATTGGGAAGAGTTATATTGCGACGCACATCAAGTTTACACTATTGATACTCTTAGGGCAAGATGTTATGATATAATAACTGTAGATTGGGTAGGCGGAGCAGATTGGATACAAAAAAATGCTTTTTGTTTAGTTGAAATACTTAAATGGATTAATAATAATAAAGTAGGCTTTAATAAAAATATAATTGTAGGCCCAAGCATGGGCGGTATTATAGGTCGTTATGCTCTTTCTTATATGGAAAAAAATAATATTTCACATGATGTCGGTGTATTTATCCCATGGGACTCACCTCATAGAGGCGCTAATATAGCTTTAGGGTTGCAGTATTTTACAGATTACTATGCTGATGATAGTAATTTTGCTAATGAGTCTAAAAAAAGTATTAATAGCCCGGCAGCAAAACAACTATTAAACTACCACTATTTGAATAATTGTGGATCGCATTCTTTAAGAAACCAATTAGTAAGTGAATTAAATAGTTTAGGCAATTATCCAACGGAACCAATTTTAATAGGTGTAGCAAATGGTTCGGGAATTGGCACATTTCAAAATAATGGTTCTGGCAATATTATGTATCCACGTTCAGAAATTTTAGAAATGACTACAAAGGAAAAAATATTAGGTACTTGGATTCAGGTTGCCCGAGCATATGTTTACGCTTTACCCGATGTAGATTATAATGATTGGTCAACTATATTTTATGGAACAAAATTTTTAAATTCTGTGGAAGTAGAAGTTAAGGGCACATATCCTTATGATAATGCTCCGGGTGGTTATTTCCCCCATTTGAAAGAAATAGAAGGTAGTACTACTGAAGACAATACAAAAACTGCTATTACTGTATTTAATCCTTATGTTTGTTTTATTCCAACAATTAGTGCTTTGGATTTAGACCATTCAATAAATAATTTATATTATTCATCTCCTGATGAATCTCAAACACCTTTTGATTATATTATTTATACTAAACAGCCGGCTTATTATAATCCCGGTGACTATGGTTTAATTTATCAAGAAACGTATCCAGATTCATGGAATGAAAATCACAGTTCAATTACCCATGAAAAGCGTAATTTTATTGTTGATATTATAGAAAATAATTTTTCTGAAGATTTGTTTATACAAAATGAAAAATTATTCTATCCAGTTGTTAGTGGTCCTGTATATATACAAGCAATTAATACAATTACTGCGGGTTATAATGTAGATAATACCCAAACACCAGGTAATGTCGTTATTCTTGCTGGAAATGATGTAACTTTCCGTGCTGGGAAAAAAATTACTTTAAAATCAGGATTTAAAACGGAACTTGGTGCAAAATTTCATGCAGTTATAGGTGTGCCAATTCTTACTTGTGAAATATTTAAAATGAAAAACTTGTTATTTACATCATTTAATAATGATGAAAATACTAATATTTCATATTTAGAAAAAAAACAAAATAGGGTATTAGAAAAAACTTTAAACCTGTATAACTATCCAAATCCATTTAAAGAAACAACAAATCTTTATTATACTTTAAATGAAAGTGATAAGGTTTCTTTAATTGTTTATGATTTATATGGAAGAGAATTAATAAAATTAATAGATAATCAATATCAGGAACCAGGTCCTTATTGTGTTACTATTCATGCAAATAATCTACAGCCTGGTGTATATCTATATAAATTACAAGTGGGAGATTATATTGAAAATAATAAATTTATAATATATAAATAAATATGCTTACACTATAGAATTAATGAAAACAACAGTATTATCATTATTTTTTTTATTTATTTTTTTGAACAGTTATTCTCAATATCCTACTATTGATAGTATTACTATAGCACCAGATAATCCTACAAATACTGATACTATAGAAGTTACAATATATGGAACAGTCCCTCATACAGCTTGTCTTACAGGTCCGGGTATGGTTATAGATTCATTTTCTTTTCCTCAATTATATATAAAAATTGGTTTAAATTGTTCTGGACCTGGCGACCTTATTACTACATCGTATTCTTATATGGATAGTATTGGAATTTTATCTGTTAATAACTATTATTTGCATTGCCAATTATGTATTTATATTAATAGTCAAACCTTTTGTGATAATGCAGATACCTCATTCACTATAATACCTATGAACATTAATACTAATTTTAAAACGGACTACAACAATTTAATTATCCACCCCAACCCATTTAACAACTCAACACAAATAATATTCAGCATTCAGGAAACAACCAATGTGAGATTATACATAACCAATATTTATGGAACAGAAATATTGGAATTAGTTAACAATGAGCTTTCAAAAGGCATTCATAATATAACCATCAAGAGTTCTGCTTTGGCTTCCGGCATTTATTACTGCATTTTGGAAACAAAAGACCGCAGGAGCCATATTAAGTTGGTGAAGCTGTAATGAAAATATAAAATAAATCTGCAAAAATTTGTAATATAATAAATTATTTTGTATCTTGCCAGATATTTATGTCAAAATAAATTCTCCTCAGCAAACTTAAAAAACTGGTAATAAATATTATGACATTAACAGAAGATGGAAAAGTTGGAGTTGGAACAACTAATCCTCAAAGAACGTTCCATGTTCATGGTGATATTTTAATTAGCGGACATGAAGGCAGTATATATTTTGGTAATGAAGACCAGGAGCAATATTTGGACAATGGTGAATGGGCAATAGAATTTGCACCAGAATATGAAGGTAATCAAAGCGGGCTTAATTTCTGGAAACCATCGGGTAGTCATAATCTGTCAGGTGAAGATGGTTACGGGAATTATTATCTTTTTATTAATGATGATGGTAATGTTGGTATTGGAACCGGGACACCTGAATCAGATTATAAATTAACAGTAGATGGAAAAATATATTGCGAAAAAGTAAAAGTTGTTGCCGATGTTACAGCTCCTGATTATGTTTTTGATAAAGATTATTCACTACTGCCTATTGATAAATTAAAACCATACATTGATAAGAATAAACATTTACCTGATGTGCCTTCAGCAGAAGAAATGAAAAAAAACGGTTTGGATTTAGGCGATATGACCATTATATTACTAAAA
>CAZOSY010000190.1:0-5517 GCA_964582565.1 uncultured Bacteroidales bacterium
CATTAATAGTCATTCATTGTAAATTAAAGAAAATGAAATTAGAAGAATTACAAGTTTATCAGTTATCAATGGAAATTGGGGAAGAAGTATGGAATATTGTCATCAAGTGGGATTATTTTTCAAAAGATACTATTGGAAAACAATTGGTCAGAGCTGTTGATTCTGTATCTGCAAACCTTTCAGAAGGATTTGGAAGATATCATTATAAAGAAAACAAAAACTTTAGTTATTATTCCCGAGGTTCTTTGTATGAAACCAAAACATGGCTGACTAAAGCACACAATAGAAATTTGATTACAGAAGAAAAATTTCAAATCTTCCAAAAAGAAATAAACAATATTGGAGTAAAATTAAATAATTATATAAAAACAATTGGGGAAAGTGCTAAAAATGACAATTGAATGATACGAAGTAAATGACGCCAGAAAGGCAAATGACATAATTAAAATATCATAACTTTTAAAAATTATTATTATGAACATTCAATAGTCATTAATAGTATAAATAAATAATCTGTAACTTGCTTAATGAAAAAAATAATACAGGATTTTAAAATTATTGAAAATAAAAAGATAAGTTCAGACTATTTTATCCTTAAATTATTATCTAAAAAAAAACTAGCCGAAATACTACCTGGTCAGTTTGTTCAAGTGTTAATCACAAATTCAAAAAATACATTTCTGAGACGTCCTTTTTCTATTAATGATGTTTGCTATAAAGAAAATACTATTAGCTTATTTATAAAAAAAAAAGGTGAAGCAACCAAAGCTCTCAGCCACCTTAAACAAGGCGACTATCTTAATATCATATACCCATTAGGAAATTTTTTTTCTCTGCCATCATCAGACAAAGTATTATTCGTTGGCGGCGGTTTCGGTATAGCACCTCTGTTATATTTATCAAAATATTTATATAACCAAAATATTATACCTTATATTTTAATTGGCGGACAAAAAGAAAATGACATACTTGAATTAGATGAATTTGGTAAATATGGGCATGTTTTTGTAACAACCGAAGACGGTTCTTTAGGTATAAAAGGATTAGTTACGCAGCATTCAGTTTTAAAATCTGATATTACTACATTTAAAAAAATATATACATGCGGGCCTAATGCTATGCTCAAAGCTGTTGCTAAAATTGCTCAAAATAATAATATTGATTGCGAAGTGTCTTTAGAAAATATGATGGCTTGCGGAATTGGAGCATGCCTTTGTTGCATAGTAAAAACAATAAGAGGAAATGAACGGGTATGTACCGAAGGTCCTGTATTTAACGCTTTTGATTTGTGCTGGTAAAATATTAGATTATTCAAAGTTATAAGTTAATTATCAACTATCTATTATGGCAGATTTAAGAGTAAAAATAAAAGATTTATGTTTTAAAAATCCTGTTATCACTGCTTCGGGAACTTATGGCTATGGCGAAGAATTTGCAGATTTTGTTGATTTGAATCAATTAGGCGGAATTATAGTAAAAGGCACTAGTTTAAACGCCAGACAAGGCAATCCATCACCACGGATGGCAGAGACCGCATGTGGAATGCTAAATTCTGTCGGCTTGCAAAATAAAGGCGTGGATTATTTTATAAATGAAATCTATCCCAAAATAAAAAATTATAAAACAAATATAATTGTAAACATATCAGGTTCTTCTGTTGAAGAATATATAAAAATAGCAGAAAAAATAAATACATTAAATAATATACCTGCTATTGAACTAAACATATCCTGTCCTAATGTAAAACATGGAGGAATGGAATTTGGCACAGACCCTTATTCTGCAAAAAAGATTACACAATCAATAAGAAAGGTTTATAAAAAAATCTTAATAGTCAAACTTTCACCTAATGTGGGTGATATTACGGCTATTGCCAAAGCTGTTGAAGATGCAGGAGCTGATGCTATATCTTTGATAAATACTATTTTAGGAATGGCTGTTGATTCTGAAACACAAAGACCTCTTTTATCAACGATAACAGGAGGATTATCAGGACCTTGCATCAAACCTGTGGCATTAAGAATGGTGTGGCAGGTTGCAAAAACAGTAGATATTCCTGTGATAGGAATAGGAGGAATTGCAAATACTGCTGATGCTATTGAATTTATCCTTGCAGGAGCCAGTGCAATACAAATAGGAACTGCTAACTTCATTGACCCACAGATAACTGTTAAAATTATTCATGGAATTGAAAATTATTTATCTTGTCATAAAATAAGGTCTGTTACTGAACTAATTGGTGCTGTAAAAATATAATTAAAGATAATAGCGGGACAATCCGGTCGTCTGCTTTAGGCAAATCGTTCTTTATTCAGCAATATCCATACTTTCCTGCTCAAACCGTGCAATTAATGTCTCAATATTTGCCCGTTCCATATCTGCAATGAGCATATCAACAGGCAATCCTGTTATTAATCTTATCAAAGAATTTCTTATAATTTTTTCATCTTTTATACTATCAAATATTTTTTCAGATATAATTTTGAGTTTATTTATCTTAACTTTCTTTTCATCCTCTTTTAAGGTGTAATCATCTGTTACATAGCACTTTATTTGTTCAAAAAATATTTTTTTTATTTCTGAAATATCTTTGTTTGCCAAAAAATTATAAGATTCTCTGTCTGTTGAATTTTTATACCAGTTGGTTAATCTGTTAATTATATCTTTATACCGTTTATTATTATTTTTTTGTATTTCAGTATTATTTTCAAAAGAAAATCCGGATAAATAATCTATTACTTTTTTTAATTTGTCAGGTTCAAGAGTTTGTAAAGAAAGATAAGTTGGTATTACTACAGGATTAGCATATATCTGAATGCTCTTATTGTTCCAGAATCTAAATAATTCAGGAATATCCTGATAATTTTTACGTATAAGAACAAATTTTACAGAAAAAATCCTGTTGTTTTTTTTAGAATAATCATAAAAATATTTTATATTATTGCTCACATTTTCAAAGTTTGAATTTTTTCTTATACTTTCATAAGTTTTCTTTTGCAAAGAATCTATAGAAATAGTAAGATTAAAATTTGCTTTGTTTAATAAATCTTTTACTTTATTGTTAAGTATGGTGCCATTAGATGAAACATAAATAGTAATATCAGGATTAATTTTTATAATTCTGTCCCATATATCATAATACAAATCAATTAAAAAAGGTTCTCCTCCTGTAAAACTCACTGTTTTTAGATGTGGTATAAACTCTTCCAACTGGTTCACAAACTCTGAATCGTAAGGATTTTTATAAGCAGGTTTTTTTTCTCTGTTTTTTCTTATAGATGATGAATATTCTCCGCTACACATTATACATTCAAGAGTGCAGGTATTATCTGTCTGAAAACTTAACATACAAGGATATTCAGAATCTAAATCAGGCAGATAATCATATTTTATTGCTCCTGTTGAATAAAAATTTCTGTTAATTATATCTTTTCTGCAGCTCTGACATCCCAAAGACAAATCATTATGTCTGATATATTTCCTCAATTTATTAATCTTTTTTCCAAACCATATTTCATGTATTGAATTTTCAGGATATTTACCAAGAGAAAGTCCTCTGTTGTAATGACAAAATGTTACTTGGCCGGATGGATTAAATAGTAAAGATTTAAAAGGCGCATGACATAATAGTTTTCGTTTTTCTCTTGGTCTTATAGCATTGTATTCTCTTAATAATTTCTTATTAACAGGATGATACTTTGTTTTTTTAAACCATTTATTGATTTTTTGAATCATATTCTTTTATTTTTTTGTAACTTATAAATTCAAATATTTTTTTTTACCGGAATATAAAAAATATGATATTATATCAGTTAATTCTTCTTTTGTTCTGTTTTCTAATAAAGACACAAAAATTACAAAAACAGAATCTTCATTCATATATATCAAAAATTCTTTAAAAGATTTAATATTTTTAAAATTCTCAGAAATAGTATTAAATTTTGTTTCTAATAATTTAATTTTCTTTGCTTTTTCTTTATCAGATAAATCTTTATCACTATTAACATATAATTCTATTTTTTTATAAAAATCCGTTTTGTTTTTTATTTCTATTTGAGCAATATTTTTTAATCTGTTTATATTTTTTTTATATTGCTCAAAGTTTCCTGACAAAGAGTCGTAATCAAACAGGTTTAATTGTAAAGAATCAGGGATGGGTACTATTTCTGCTGTAATATCCTTTAAATTATATCCTTTTAAATAAATAAAGTTGGATTTTTTTAAATTTACCATTTTGGGATTAATAAAATAAATAATTTCAACAGGACTAATAGTATTTTCAAATTTTAATTTAAAGACAAAGGAATCTCGCTTGTTTAGATAATTTTGAAGTTCTTTAGATTCTATTTTAAAATTCTTACCATCAATCTTAACCTTACCTTTACCTTTAATTGAGTGTATAACCAAAGGTATTTCTATTGAACCTTTCCATTTTAATGGCAAAGTTAATTTTGCATTAGCAAAATTTCTTATTTTTCTGTGTCTTGGAGATATCAATGTCTTTTCATATACAGCAGGAAATTCAAAAGTTGCATTGGCAGGTATTTTAAATTCTAAATTATATGAATCAATATTTTTAAAATTACAATTAAATATTCTGTTATTTTTTTTACTGGAATATAATTTAGAAGTGTATTTTGTATATGCTAAAGCTCTTGCCCGAAAACTTTTCTCTTCATTAACAGGAGAAACAGGATTTGTGATAAGGCAAGGATTATCAGACAGTTCTTTTACGTTTGCAATCTTTGACTTTTTATTAAGATAATATACTTTTTTCCCAGGGTCATACATTTCCCACTTATTATTGATATACACTTCTGCTACAACATGACCTTCCAAGCCACACAATCGTGAACCAAAGCCAAGTTCGTGCCATATATAAGACAAGACCATAGCTTTATCATTACATAATCCAAAGCCCAAAGAGTTTACTAATACATAAGGTAAATAGTGCCAATTTTGGTTTGTTAAAGATTCATCGTAATAAATATTATCACAAACAAATCTCCATGCTTTTCTTTCTATCGGCTCATCAGAAAATTCCGGCTTCATACTTATAACTGCATTAATTATATCATCATTATTATAAAATAAATTATTATTTATTTTCATTTTAAAAACTGCTGTCCCGGAGCCATTGTTTGTTAATCTAATGATATTTGATTTTGGGAAATTTGTTTTTAAAACAAAACTTTTTTCGTCAAATTTATCTTTGTTAATGTTACAAGATGATATAAATAGCAATATTATCAGCTGGATTATAATAATCGGCTTTGCTTTCATCATTTTGATTTGGTTTTATCATTCAATAAATTATAAGAAGAAGCGGGGATATAATTTTTTTGTTTTATCAATTTTAGCAAATGTTCTGATATTATTTTAGCTACATAAACAGAACCGGAATCATTATAATGCATAATGTCATATATATATTTACTCTCATCATAATAAGGTATTTCTTTTTCTAAATCTATTAAAGTTATTTTCTCTTCTTTTGCAACCTCTCTTATAATATTA
>CAZOSY010000191.1:0-5515 GCA_964582565.1 uncultured Bacteroidales bacterium
AGGAATCTCAAGCTAAATTAAAATAGGGTAGCTGGTAAAATACTATTTTATGTAGTACCTCAAAATAATATTGAACCAACTTATTAGTTACACAAACCAAAAATTAACAATTTAACAATTTAACAATTTAACAATAATTTTCAATAAATATATAAATATATGAAAAAATTATTAAACATTATTGTATTTTTATCAATTTCAACAGCTCTTTTTGCACAAAATGTTGATTTTAAATCTATCCATCAGATGCAATTAGAGTATTATAATAACTTAGGTTCAACAACTCAGGCACAGTTTGATTCTTTAAATGATTTTAAACTTATACCTAAGTTAAAAGACAAAAGTAATTGCACATTAAATAAAATCGTTTTTGGATGGCATACATATTGGACTGGCTCTGCTTATGATAATTATGACTGGTCTTCACTTTCTGATTTATGCTATTTTTCTTATGAGTTTGATGTAAATACAGGTGATCCAACAGATACACACAGTTGGAGTACTGTTGATGTAGTTACTGAAGCTCAAAATAATGGAACCAGAGTACATTTATGTGTTACATTATTTTCTGACCATGCCACTTTTCTTACTAATTCATCAGCAGAACAAACATTAATTACTAATCTTATATCTGCTGTTCAGCAAAGAAATGCCAATGGCATAAACATTGATTTTGAAGGTGTTCCAAGCGCTCAATCTGCCAATTTTACTGATTTTATGATTGACTTATGCAATCAGTTCCATACACAAATTCCCGGGTCAATTGTCTCTATTGCTCTTCCTGCCGTTAACTGGAACAGTACTTTTGATGTTAATGCAATGAATGATTATGTTGATTTATTTATAATAATGGCATATAATTATTATTATAGCGGAAGCAGTAATGCAGGACCTGTCTCACCAAAAAATCATGGTAATTTCTGGAGCCAGTATGATGCAAGCAGGTCTGTAGTTTATTATTTAAATCAGGGTGTATCACGTTCAAAATTATGCCTTGGCATTCCTTATTATGGCTTTGACTGGCCTACAACTGATAACACAGTAAACTCATCTACAACAGGCAGTGGTTCAGCAAAATCTTATAAAATCGCTGTTCAAAATGCTCAAACTTATGGCAGATTATGGGATAATCCTTCTTCTACACCTTATTATATGTATGAAAGCGGCGGATGGCACCAAACATGGTATGATGATGATGAAAGTTTAGGTATGAAATATGATGCAATTAATATACAGGATATTGCAGGAATAGGAATATGGGCTTTGGGTTATGATGACGGATATACTCAATTATGGGATATCATAGAACAAAAATTCACAAATTGCGCACCTACTGTTGATTGCTATGGAACTACAACTGATATGGGCGGACCTGGAAATTATTATAATAACGAGGACTGGACCTATACTATTGCTCCTCAAAATGCTTATTCTGTGAGTTTGACATTTAATAATTTTGATGTGGAATTAAATTATGATACTCTGTTTGTTTATGATGGAACATATATAACTTCTCCTTTAATAGGAACATATACAGGCACTACAAATCCCGGAACTTTGGTTGCCAATAGTGGTGCCATAACATTAAGGTTTCAGTCCGACGGAGCTACTACAGCGTTGGGCTGGGTAGCTGACTGGTCATGTTTAGAAGATAATATACCTCCAACAAGCTCAGTTAATGTAAATGGTCAATGGCAGACAACCGACTTTTTGGCTTATTTTACAGACCAGGATGACTCTGCCGGCACAGGAATTGACAAAAAATTTTATCAGCCACTTGAATATACAGGTACAGAATGGAGAGCCAATAAAAACAATGGTTTTTTTAATGATAACTTCGAATATTCTATAAATCCTGACTGGACAGTGCCTCCTAATGCCGGTATCTGGCTCGTTAATAACGGACATCTGCGACAACCTGACCAATCTGTTGGCAATTCAAATATATATACTCAACTTGAGCAAAATGCTCCTAACGAATATCTGTATCAATGGTCTGCTTTGATTGATGGCTTGGGCACAAACAGAAGATGCGGATTGCATATATTTGTAAGCGATTCTACTTTGCCTAACAGAGGAAACTCATACCTGATATGGTTTTTGTCTGACCAGCAAAAAGTTAAAATATATAAGACACTAAATGATACTCTTTATTTAAAAGCAGAAAATTCCATAAACATAAACACAGGTCTATGGTATGATTTTAAGACCATATATAATCCTGTAACAGGCAATATACAAGCATTTATTGACAATAGTCAAGTCGCATCATGGACAGATTCTCTGCCCATCACATCAGGAAAATATATTTCTTTAAGAAACGGGGATTCTGATGTCCAGTATGACGATATAAAAGTATATAAGTCAAGACAAGATACTGCTTTTATTACTGTTGGCACAAATATTAATGATGATGTCCGTTTTCAAAACCCAAATCCTTCTGCTGCTGCCTGCAGAATAAAATCTGTTGTTACTGATTCTGCGGGTAATTTTTCTGTTGCTGCCGGTCTTGATGTTAATATTGACTGGACTCAGCCCGATACCGGCGCTTATGTTTATGATGGCATTAATACAGATATTGATACAACAAATTTTCAGGAACAACTTTCTGCAAACTGGTCAGCATTTCAGGACACAAATTCTGAGATAAAAAGATATTTGTATTCTGTAGGCATATCT
Organism: uncultured Bacteroidales bacterium; assembly: GCA_964582565.1. GTDB lineage: Bacteria > Bacteroidota > Bacteroidia > Bacteroidales > CAZZDX01 > CAZZDX01. The sequence continues at coordinate 2,680 of CAZOSY010000191.1, forward strand.
CAGCAAGATACAAGTATTGTTGGCTGGACTGATAACGGAACTGATACAAATATTACAAAAAACGGTCTAATATTAATTAACGGACAGACATATTATTTTAATATAAAAGCAGAAAACAACGCATTATTATTTTCAGATATTATAAGTTCTGACGGACAGACATATATTGATACTTCTGATAATATTAAAGAAATTTCCAATGATTTTAATTTAACTGTATATCCCAATCCTTTTAATGATAATGTGATAATCACTTATACTTTTAAAAAACAGGAACAGGTTAAAATATCTTTAACAGATATTCTTGGAAGAAAAATTATTATAGCAGATTACAATAATCAGGGAAAAGGAAACTATAAAATTAATATCAATACCAAAGAATTAGGAATACATAAAGGAATTTATTTGTTAAAATTTTCAACAAAGACAAAGAATATAAACATTCATTTGGTTAAATATTGATACAATTGATGGACTAATTGAATAAGGACAAGCGGTTTTTTCTTAAAACATATTACCATATTTTGTTGATAACTAAATAGTTATAGATTTACTAAATATCCATATTTAATGAAATAATTTTTATCCCGACAAATTGTCAGGATTTAAAAATTTAGCTTTGAAAATTTTAAAATCTCCTCATTTTGTCGGGATTTGTTACTTTTTAACATATTTTGTGGAAGGTCTTCCACCTACCTTAATTAAAAGGTTTAAATCTACAAACTTTTTTAAATGCCTTTCTATCATCAAAACCTAAACTTTCTGTATATCCCTTTTTAGTAATTTCTTGTTTTGTAAAAATAAATTCCAACCCTTTTCTTTCATCTTTATTTAAGTTTTCATTTCATTTCTAATATACTTTTCCAACTCCTCTTTACTTGGCAATTCTACTAGATATTTTTGCACAAAAATATTTTCATCCAGTCCTGCAGTGGCATATTTTACCAAAGTTTCACCCTTGTCTGTGCAAAGCAGGATACCAACCGGTGGGTTGTCGTTTTTTTGTATTACTTCTTCCTTGTAGTAATTCAGGTAAGTATTTAACTGGCTAGCATGGGAGTGCTTAAATTTTTCTATTTTCAAATCCACAAGCACATGACATTTCAGGATACGGTGGTAAAACACCAGGTCAATAAAATAGTATTTATCATCAATCAAAATCCTTTTTGCCTTGCTTCAAAGCAGAATCCATTCCCCATTTCCAAAAGGAACATCTGTAGATTATCAAGAATAGCTTGCTCCAGTTCGGTTTCTGTAACCAATGCCCTGTTATTTAGTCCGAGAAATTCAATTGTAACAGGTGTGTTGATAATATTTTTGGGTTGCAGTTGAATTGCTGTTTCGTTTACCAATGCAGAAAGTTTCTTTTTGTCCTTTGATAATCCGCTTCGTTCAAAGTATAAAGATTCTATTTGCCTTTGTAGTTCACGTACAGACCAAACACCTTTAACACATTCTATTTCATAAAATGCTCTTTTTAATTCATCTGCAATCTTAATCAATTCGGCAAAATGTGAAAAAGACAGATTATGAATAAGTTTAGATGGTGACAGCCCGATTTCTTTGTCTGATTGTGCAGACTGTGTCTGCATAATTCCACTGATTTCAGGCAGAATTAATTCGGCAGACAGCGTCTGCCGAATTAATGTTACATCCAGTGGAAGATTTTTGTTAATCAATTCGGCGGTCAGTGTCTGCCGAATTTCAGGGTAAGTATTATAAAAACTTCTATATTCTCTGAAACGTCTCTCTGTCATACCCTTTATTCCAATACCTGAAAATTGCTTTTCAAGAGTGGATAAAAGTTTTTCCCCATATTTAGCCCTGTCTTCCCCTTTCTGTTCAAACTCAACAATGTAATAGCCAATTAACCAATTGCGAAGGGTTAAACTTATATTTATTGCTTTTGAAGCAGTTGCCTGCAATAAATTGTGAATATCCTTTATGTTTCTTATTAATGTATTAAAATTCATTATTAGCAATTAGCTGTTTTTTCTTTACATGTTCTATTAATATTAAAGCCATATAGGGTGATTGTGCATTATTTAATTGTTATTTCCTCATAATCCTCCTCATTCATTCCAAACTCCGCATCAACTATCTTCACTTCCTTATAAGTAAATTCATACAGCTTGTAAATTAGCGATTTATTTTTATATTGTCCCGTTAGGGACAGCATATCGGTAATAGTAGAATCAATATATCTAAATAATTCCCTGTGCCTTTAGGTACAAAATATTTAATATATTACAGGTTATTAATATTACGTCCCTGACGGGACTTGAATAATTTTTCTCTTATTTTTTTTCTACCGATATTTTTGTTCCTAACGGAACATTTATTTTACTTCAAACTTCTCATACTCCTCCTCACCCATTCAAAACCCCGCATCAACTATCTTCACTTCCTTATAAGTAAATTCATACAGCTTGTAAATTAGCGATTTATTTTTATATTGTCCCGTTAGGGACAGCATATCGGTAATAGTAGAATCAATATATCTAAATAATTTCCTGTGCCTTTAGGTACAAAATATTTAATATATTACAAGTTATTAATATTACGTCCCTGACGGGACTTGAATAATTTCTCTCTTATTTTTTTTCTACCGATATTTTTGTTCCTAACGGAACATTTATTTTACTTCAAACTTCTCATACTCCTCCTCACCCATTCAAAACCCCGCATCAACTATCTTCACTTCCTTATAAGTAAATTCATACAGCTTGTAAATTAGCGATTTATTTTTATATTGTCCCGTTAGGGACAGCATATCGGTAATAGTAGAATCAATATATCTAAATAATTTCCTGTGCCTTTAGGTACAAAATATTTT
>CAZOSY010000192.1:0-5485 GCA_964582565.1 uncultured Bacteroidales bacterium
CCCACCCTGAACTCTAAATAACACTGTCATTCCGAGTGATAGCGAGGAATCTCATCGGTCAGGCGCCCGACTGATAATATTTAGAAACTATTTTACCTATCAGGCAACTGCCTGATAAATTTAGTCGGACACTAGTGATTTTTTTTATAAATATTTTACTATGTCTAATCATAATTTGATTATTATATATTTATTTTTTTTTGGAAGTTCTATTGTTTTCTCAATATTAATAAACAAACTATTTCTAAAATTTTCAAAAACACTTGGCATAAGAGATAAAAAAGATACCATAATTCGCTGGGGACCACAATCAAAACCTGCATTTGGTGGGATTTCTTTTTATATAATATTTTTGTTTTCAATTATTGCATATTATCTTATCATTAAAGAAAACTATTATCTGTTAAATCTAAAATTAATAGGTATTATAATTGCATGCACACTGGGATTTTTAATGGGACTTTACGACGATGCTTATAACACAAATCCTTTAATAAAGTTATCTACACAAATAGTATGCGGATTAATATTAATTTTTTCAGGAACATATATTCATATATTTCAATCTGTTCCTCTTAATTATGCTATAACTTTATTTTGGGTAATTGGCATAATGAATTCTGTTAATATGCTTGATAATATGGATGCCGTAACTTCTATTATCTCTATATCAATAATAGTAACTATACTTTTAAATATTTTTTTACAAAATGATTTAACAAATTTCTATTTAATAATTTTAATTGGTGTTCTTGGCTCTCTTATTGGGTTTGTTCCATACAATTGGAATCCTTCAAAAATATTTATGGGAGATACCGGCAGCCAATTTTTAGGTATTTTTCTATCTATAACAGGAATAATATACTTATGGAATTGTAAATATGTTAATTCTATAGCATCAAAACAATTTATCATCTCTGTATTAGTTTTTATGCTTCCAATTATTGATACAACAGTAGTTGTTTTAAAAAGGATTATGAGAGGTAAATCACCTTTTGTAGGAGGAAAAGATCATACAACGCATCATCTTTCCTATATAGGACTTTCAGATAAAAAAGTGGTATATGTAATTATTGCTATATCATTAATATCAATGTTTTTAACAATTGTAATAATAAATTATATCCCAAATTGGAATCTCTTATATTTTATATGTTTTGTCTTATATATTCTTGTAATTTTTGCTGTTCTATTTTATATAGCTAACTTAAACAGAGAAAAAGATTAGTAAACAATTTATGAAATATCCATGACCAAAGACAGTTTAGAGTTTGAAGTTTAGAGTTTAATACTGAAACAGTGATAAAGACTCAATGCGTTGCGTCTCCTCCGATTAAGCCGGATGGCATATCCTGTACATTTTATTACAGGACAGGCAATGAGATGATTATTTTTAAGACAAAAGATAAAAGTATAAAGAATGAAATTAGAACTTGAAACTTATAACTTTGAACTTGATAACTAATTGATAATAAGATAATTACGAAAATATAAACATATAAAACCTCCATATAAATAACTGTATATCATTTATACCATCATCCTCTCCTTTTTTATTTCTCCATAAGCATTATTTAGTTGCTGAAATTTTTCTTTGGCAACTTTTTGTATTTTCCCACCAAGATGAGCTACTTTGTCAGGATGATATTTAACAGCCATTTTTCTGTATGCTGCTTTTACTTCTTGGTCAGATGCATCAGGATATATCTCAAGTATCTTATAAGCACTCTCGGTGTCTTTTACAAACATTGCCTTTATAGAATCATAATCTCCCTGACTTATTCCCAAATAACCTGCAATAAAATGAATAACATTGATTTCGCTTGTATCTATATGTCCATCAGCTAAAGCTGTTCCAAAAAGAAAATGCATTAACTGTAATCGTGATGCAATATCCATATATTGTCTTATCTGTAAACAAACGTCCTGAACAGGAATATTTTGCTTTAAAATCTCTTTCAGAAGAAGCATCTTTTTTCTCGTCTCCTCAACACCAAACTGTCTGACAAAAAATCGTTTAACAAAATCAACCTCTGATTTAAGGACTTTGCCATCAGCTTTCATAACAGCAGCAGACAAAATCAACAAGCTAACTCCAAAATCACCGGAACGTGTCCTGCCATGCTCATACTTCCCTTTTTTCGCACTATCAAACATTGACCCAATGGCAAAGCCCAATATTGCTCCTATAGGCCCGCCAAAAGCCCATCCTAATCCTCCTCCTATCCATTTACCATAAGACATATTTCTGTTTTTTTATTTTTTTATTTTATCTTATCTTATCTTATTACCAAAATATACTATCAACGGTTATTCCGCCTAAGGCGGATTACAATTTGTCATTTGTTTGCGGAGTTTATCCCGATGAATATCATGGCTCACTGCTTGCCCAGTGAAATTTGCTGAGCAAAGCGACTAATTTTATCAGGGACATTTGCTAAAGCATCATTAATTGTCATTGATAATCAACAATTATCAATTAAAATGACTATTTAAACAATAAAAAAGCAAATCAAAATAATTTATGAACCTATTGAATATTCTCACTCAATGGTAATCCATATTTCTCTTCCATTTTTATATTCAATGTCTCAAGCTCATCCAGTATCGGATTATAAATTTCAGGAATTACAGGAATATGAACGCCTGTTATATTAATTTTTTTGTCAAGTATCATTTTTACGCCACAGGCAGCTGGCAAAGCAACTGTTCTTGCAATAGCGGTATCAGTCCTTAATGTTCCAAAATCCAATAATTTTGATTTTATTATCTCTTGTTTGCCATCAGCATATTCTGCCCTTAATATATGTTGCATTAAGCACATATCTCTTTGATCCTGTCCAATCATCATTTTTTCTATCATAAGGTCTGAAGTAACTTCATAACTGGAATCTTCTTTACGGTTCATCGGCTTATCGTCAAACAATCCAAGCCATTGAATAGCATTTAAAGCATAACTGTTTTTATCTATTCTTAAGTAATCAGCTGTTTTTTGTTTTATATCTGTGGCATCATCTGTTCCTATCAGCATTGCTATCATCCCGGCATAAGTTTTACCTTCAAGATTTAATTTATCAGGGAGAGTAAGTTTTAAAGCTTTCATTACATCAAATGTCTCACACCAGCCCTTATATCTGAATGTTCCTCTAAACATTGTTTCTGTTTCAGAAATACCATAGGTCTTAATGTAAGGAATAGAATCACGATTTGGGTAAACTTCTAATTCACCTGTTTCAGAAAAATAAACAGAAAAAATATCTTTAAATAAATTTTCTGTCGGCACATAAGTTTCTTTATTATGTTTAAGATATTTTGCATCATTATTTCCTGCAAGGACAACTCCTTTGGGACTCCACGAAAATTTATATTTAAAAGGATTATCTATCACTTCCGGTGCAGGTAAAGCTCCGCATAATGAATAAAACTCTCTTATTTTACCACCTTTTTTATGAACATTGTCTATAATCCTCATTGCAGACATATGGTCAAGACCCGGGTCAAGACCTATTTCATTTAAGATAATTATTCCTGCTTTTTTGGCTTGTTCATTAAGGGCTTGCATTTCAGGTTTAACATAAGAGGTAGTAATTAAATGTTTCTTATTATTTATACAATGCTTTGCAACCATTATATGATATGTATAAGGCAATAAACTTACAGTTACATCATTTTCAGAAATCAGTTTATCTAACGTATTTGTATCATCAACAGTCCATGCAATAGATTTGCCGTTAGGATGATTATTAATCATAGCATCTGCTTTTGACTTTGTTCGCGTTGCAACCGTAACCTCAATCTCTCTTTTTAATAAATACTGCACCATAGGTTTTACTACCATACCTGCACCAAGAATCAATACTTTTTTCATAATTTTATATTTTAAAAAAGTTTTTAATAAATATTTATTCTAATCTATAAAAATTCAGCAATATATTTATAATCAGGTGTTAAATTTCCTTTATGTAATATTAATGCTTTTTTAATTGGTTTTGGTAAGATTAACTTTTCAAAAGACAAATTATAATCAGCCGATGCTATTGGCTCAATATAATTTATTAAAGCATCGCCAAAGCCAACAGAAGATTCACGCGGTAACTCACTTGGCAAAATATCTACTGCCATTATTAATAAGCCATTTCCTTTATAACCCATTTTATGTTCTCTGGTCATCGGATTATAAACAAAAACAGGGTCTTCAATTTTAGTCCCTTTATAAGTACATTCTATTGAGCCATTAGGATCACAAGTAATATCTCCAATAACTGTAAGTTTTGGATTTCCATCTGAATATAATTTCTCTAAATAATCCTTTGTAATAATTTTGGGGCATTCTTTTGTCCAGTATATACAATTCATAAGTATTGTTAAATACGGAATATATTTCTCGAATTTACTTTTATAATATTTCGGATTTGTAAAATAATCCTGAAGCTCAAACTTTTTGTTTGAATCAATTGGTTCAAATAAATGTTCTTCTTTAAAAACAACTTTATATAATATATCTTCAGACAGATTAGATTTATTTTTTAGCTTTAATAACTCTTCAGGTGAAATTTCTTTAACTGGTAACAAATCAACTATTTCCTGAGCTCCGTTAGAAACATTGCCATAGCCGGCAAACCCTATTACCAAAGGCAATAGCTCTTTTGGAATGCCTTTTTCTTTGATTTCCTTACTCACTTCAGATATATTTTTTTTAGCTTGTTCAAGAGAATCATATAAATGAGATTGCTTTAACTTAAGAAAAGGCGTGTTGTAACCAAAATATTTTAATCGTATTCCTAAACACCATAATGAGTTTATCATCCCTGCAAGTCCTGCATATCTGCCAAAAAATATCAGACGTCTTTCTTTTTCATCAACAATCCTTTCATAATCAATAAGATTGCATTTTAGCTCCATCATTTTTTTTAGCATAGGCATATTATACTCTTGTCCTTTAATAGTATGAGAAAAAAATATATATGTCTTTTCAGGTTCAAAATATGATACCGGCATCTCTTTTACTCCAAAAATTACAGGACAATTATTTAGATTATCTGTAACAGTTGCTCCTGCATTAGTATATTCCTGATCTTTAAATACCCTTTTATCAGAACTCTCAACAAAAAAATTAAGTTTATAGTCCTTTATTAATTTCTCTATATGTTTGGGCGGTAAAGCAACTCGCCTTTCCATTACATATTTATCTTCGTATCTTATACCTATATTTTTTTTCATAATATTGAAATTTTATAAAATTGCTATATATGTAAACCAATTTGCAAATTTAAAAAAATATAGTATATTTGTCAATTGCTTATTTTAAATTTTATAAAAAATTAATCATGATTTTTTTTTATTGCTATCATTAGCTATTTTGTTTATTACAAATATTTTTGCAGCATTATCAACATCAACTTTAAGTTCTCCTGCAAATGGAGCAAGTAATCAAAATCCTAATGTATCAATTGATGGGGTTCTATCTCCGTTGTCTAATACTATG
>CAZOSY010000193.1:0-5479 GCA_964582565.1 uncultured Bacteroidales bacterium
AATTTAATTTTTGACATATTTTTTTACTTTTGTGTGGTGCATTTTTCATGAGAATTAACATGATTACTAATAATGTTGCCTTCTATGAGGCTTTATTTAGTATTTATTTATAATATCGTGCCTACGGCACTTTGTTTTTGACCTTTCTGTTTATTTTACCATATTTTCGCCTCTATGAGGCTTTATTTATCGTACATATTTCTGATTACCAATAATGTTGCCTTTTGTTTATGTGCTACTTCGTGTCTGAAGCACTTTTTGTGTTTAATACTTTTTTATTATTAACTTTCGTTATAAAAACAGCACCATCGGTGCGATATTATGGTAATGTCAATATGCTATGCTTTTGTTATAGCCTCGTAGAGGCGGCATTATTTTGATAATCGTCATTCGTAAAAATTCAAAAATGTATTGTTCATTAAAATCAATTTCTGGTAGTGTCTGTTAATCATTGTGTTTTGGGCTAAAGCCCCAAAGATTATATCTATATCAATAATTAATATACACTACCTATAAATTGGAGCAACAAACAAATTTATTCTAACTCTCCTTCTATCTCTTCTTCATATTTATAAATAGAAGAATCTTCAAATAATCTATAAATTATGTGTATTGCAAATCCTGCTGAATAGAAATATCTTTTAAATACTATATCATTATTATATTCGGGATAATGGAGAGATTGTCTGTAAGTTGGTTCAAGTTCTATCAGAACCTCATCTGATATAGGAAAACGTATACTCATATTAGCAATTGCGTCAAGATTAAAATTTCTTTCAGCTTTTGATATGTTGCTCATAATACTTTTTTTGCTATAAACTGATATAACATTTTTTCCAAGTGAAATGTCCGGTGCAATTCCCAATCCCAAATTAAATGATACATTGCCAATATTAAAAACTTTATATTTTAACATAACAGGAACATTAAGTGAGTAATATCTATATACATTATAAAAATCGGATATATTTAGAATTTCACCATACATATTAAAGACAGTATCATTTTGCGTGTTTGTTTTATATCCTTTATTTGCAAAAGAGAGACCTAATTGAAGATGTAATTTATCTTTAATAAGTTTTCTTGAGATTGTTGCTCCAATTGTAATGCCTGTTTTTGGAATTTCAAAATCATCTAATTGACTGGCAGTATATTTTAAATCCGGGTCATCTGTTTCCACCATTCTATAGTTATAGTCAGGAGACACGTAAATACCTGCACACCAAACAACAGTATCTCTTATGGGCTGGGCAAAGGATTTAAATACAAACAAAAAAACAATAATTATACTAAAAAATATACTTTTAAGCATTGACATTTTATTAAAGTTTTAATTATAATATGAATAGTTTATTTTTGGAAATTTTTAACAAATATATAATATTTCAATTATTTAATCGGTTTTTTATTTAATTTTATTTTATACAAGTTATAATTATCCGCCTAAGACAGACAAAAAAACAACATGTAAATTTATATTATTTTTGGCACTTCGGTATTTTTAATGGCTAATGAAGTATTATAAATTTCTAATTGCTCTAATTATCTAATTTTTAATTAAATCCTCTTAACAATTTAACAATTTAACAATTTAGCAATTTAGCAATTTAGCAATTTAGCAATTTTTTACTTCTCAAATTTCATTCGCCTAAGGCGGATGGAATTTATTTAGAAATCAAATCATCAGGCAGATGCCTGATAGGTCAATTATAGTTTTTGTCTTTATAATATTTTTTTTCACAAATTTTACCTAAGAACCTTATTTTTTTAATAAACTCATTAATCTTTATACATCACTTTTTTCCACCAATACTGAAATACTATTAGCCCCCAGATTTGTGCATGTATATCTTTAGTATTGTTAGAAAACAATCTTTTTTTTAATTTATTTATCTCATCTAAGTTAAAAATATTTTGTTCTATTATAAAATCCTCATCTAATAAATCATTGATTATCATTGATTTAAGTTCTGTTCTGAACCATTTAAGTAAAGGCACTTCAAATCCTTGTTTTGGACGATTATATATATCTTTGGGCATATAATCTTTAAAAGCATCTTTTAATATTTTTTTCCTTGTATTTTTATCAATTTTATAATTTGAAGGTATAGATGATACATAATTTACAAGTTCATGGTCAAGGAAAGGAACTCTTACTTCAAGGGAATTAGCCATTGACATCATATCAACCTTTGTAAGCATATCATTTTGCAATACAAGATGCATATCAGTATATAACACATCATTTATATTACTATTTGGTTTAATATTTTTTGTTATATCATTTTTCCTTTTAATATATTCATTTTTGTCAATTTTTAGTTTGAGCAGGTTTTCTGCCTGTTTTTCATCAGTAAAGCTACACCAGAGCCAGTATCTTTGTTTTTCAGACAGATTTACTCCTTTTGCAAATCTGCTTAATTGTCTTATTTTATTTTCTATATTAGAGTTCCTTGATTGAGGCAGATTGTTCCATATCGGAGATGTCCATTTAACCATCTTTGATAACGTCTTTTTATTTCTAATCTTGTATTCTGCCATATATTTATTATATCCGCCAAACATTTCATCAGCGCCATCTCCTGATAGAGCAACTTTAACATGTTTTTGTGTATATTTACTTAAAATATAAACTGCGAGTGCAGAAGAGTCGGCAAATGGCTCATCAATATATTCAAGCACATTATATAATACAGAGAATAAATCATCATTTGATAAAATAAATCTGGTATGATTGGTTTTGTATTTATCAGCAACTAATTGTGCATAATGAGTTTCATCAAAAAGATGTTGGTCTTTAAATCCTATAGAAAAAGTATTAAGATGCTTTGTATATTTTGATGCAAGAGCAACGATAATTGATGAATCAATTCCTCCGCTTAAAAAAGCTCCTATCGGCACATCGGAAATAAGACGTTTTTTGACTGAATCATCAAGAATCCTAATTATTTCTTTTTTTGTATGGCTGTAAGAATATGAAGTTATATTATTTTCATAATAAGGTATTTTATAATATTCTGTTTCTTTATAAGTATTAAGGTTATTATCAATTTCTAAATAATGTCCTGATTTTAATCTTTTTACATTTTTAAAAATCGTGTTATGGGTTGGGATATAGTTTAGTTGTAAATAATTGTAAAGTGATACATTATCAATATCTTTATTAATATTAAAAGCTAATAAAGCTTTCATTTCTGAAGAAAAGATAAATTTTTCTTTGTCTTTATATATTAATAAAGGTTTTATGCCTATTCTATCTCTCGCTATAAATAAAGATTCTTTGACTTTGTCATAAATAGCAAAAGCAAAAGGTCCGTTTAACTTATTTATAGATGAGGGTCCTTCACTGATAAACAGATAAAGCAAGACCTCTGTATCACTTTGAGAACGGAAGACAATACCTTTTTTTATTAAGTCATTTTTTAATTCTTTATAATTATATATCTCGCCATTAAAAACTATGGTGTATCTTCCTGACACATCAGTAAAAGGTTGTGAAGCAGCATCAGAAATATCAATTACAGAAAGACGTGTATGACCTAAAGCAACATTTTTATTTATATAAATTCCATTATTATCAGGACCTCTTTTTGATAATACAGAAACAGCATCATTAATTTTACATAAAGATTTTTTACCATTATCATTTAAAGAAACTATTCCTGTTATTCCGCACATATATGGATATTTTAAATATGTAAAGATATCCTTTCAAAAAAAAGGATGGCATAACTATATAAATCAAATTTTATCGTATAATTGTAACAGTTCCTGTTTCCTCTTCCTTATCTCCTAAATAAGAAAAATTTAAGATATAATAATAAACACCATCCGGTGCACATTGCCCATCCCATTCGTTTTTGTAATTACTTTTTTCATAAATTTTTTGCCCCCAACGGTTAAAAATCATGAGATTATTTTCAGGATATAATTCAATATCAGTAATAACAAAATAATCATTACTTCCATCACTGTTAGGAGTAAATACATTTGGAACAGTTACACCGCAAGGAATATTCCCAATATTAAATTCTTCTGTATAATCACAATTATTTACATCAGTAATTGTAATGGTATAATGTCCTGCGCATAATCCTGTTATTGTAGTTGTTGCAGTATCTCCATTACTCCATGAATATGTAAACGGAGGATTCCCAAACGATACATTAACAGAGGCAGTACCGTCAGCACCACCACAATTTTCATTAGTAAAAGAAGTTGCTATTGTTGGGCTATCTGGTGCCGTTATTACATAAGGACCTATTGTATCAGTACAGCCAAAGACATCAGTTACTATTAAAATATAATTTCCGGCTGGTATATTATTCAAATCAATGCCTGTTCCTACTATATTACTATTTGCATCTTCCCATATATAAGAATAAGGAATCGTGCCTCCTGACACAGTTATTCCTGTAATTGACCCTGTTAAATAACTACAAGCAGGATCTGTAATAATTATGTTGTTATCATCTATTACCGGACCCGGCAAACTGGTTAAAGTTACTTGTGAATGCTTATCACAAGGGCTTGCATCACGAACAATTATGTCATAATCTCCCGGTCCTAATCCTGTAAAAGTATTTCCTGATTGAAATGTTGCTCCATTATCTATACTATATTGTAATGGTGCCACTCCTCCACTTGCATATATAATTATCTCTCCGTTATTTGCTCCGCAAAACGGGTCAACTGTTACAATACTATCAATCACAGTAGTGCAGTTACAATCTTCAACAGTTATAACAACATCATCATATACTGTTGTGCAGTTATTGGAATCCTGGACCGATAATGTGTATGTAGTAGTTACTGTTGGGCATACATTTGGAGTTAGAGTATTTGAACCTGTCATATCTGTTGTAGGCGACCATGTAAATGCACCTGTATAACTAATTTCAGGGTCATCAAACTGAATACACCAACTATTGAACATTCCTGAACCCGTCAAATCACTATTTTCTATTTTCATTTTCCATATACCATTTGCCAGACAACCAGCCAGGTCATCCAAAGAGACACCTGCTGCAGGCAAATAATTACCCATATATGGGTCAGTACCGGATGAAACAGGTGTAATAGCATCAACAGTAAAACATGTAAAGAAAAGGAATATTCCTCCATAAGTTTGTCCACTGGTTACTCCTTCAGGAATTAATGTTATTTCTGTTCCACTGGGACAGATTAGTTTTACTGTAAGAGTAGATATACTTCCCGAGAACATCGTAAGACTAAAACATACAGACAGAATAGAACCCGGAGTTATATTTGTCATATTTAATCCGGCAACATTAACAGGGATTTCTATTCCTCCAAGTACTAACGCCGCTCCATTATTATTACAAAATTCTGGCTGACTCGCAGGGCTTTCTATTACTTCCGCCTGTCCGTTCAAATTAGTACAATCACCATTACATATTGTAGTATCAGATTCTGCTGATACATTTATATCAGGATTTATAACAATTACTCCAACATT
>CAZOSY010000194.1:0-5468 GCA_964582565.1 uncultured Bacteroidales bacterium
AACAATTTAACAATAATTTTAAAAAAAATATAAACGTATGAAAGTTAAAGAAACAGATACTAACAAATTAAATTTTACATTTTCTAAGCAAAATTATGTGCTGCTGTTAATAGGACTTGCTTTTATTGTTTTAGGATTTCTGCTAATGATAGGCGGAGGCTCTAAAGACCCGAATATTTTTAATCCACAGATATTTAATTTTCAAAGAATCACCCTTGCCCCTCTCTTAATCTTAGTTGGACTTATTGTTGAATTTTTTGCAATCATGAAAAAAACCAAAGATTAAACAAGAACAAAATAATAATAATCATCAAACTTATTAAATGAACTGGTTAGAAGCACTCTTTTTAGGAATAATTCAGGGACTAACAGAATTTTTGCCTGTTAGCAGTAGCGGACATCTTGAAATAGCAAAACATCTTTTAGGACTAAGAGAAACAGAAAGTTTGTCTTTTAGTATAGCTGTCCACGGAGCAACAACATTAAGTATAATAGTAGTATTTTGGGAAGATATAAAAAATTTATTTAAAGAATTTTTTGCTTTTAAATGGAACAAAGAAACACAATATATTTTCAAGATTTTAATCTCTATGCTCCCTGTCGGCATAATAGGTATTCTGTTTAAGGAAAAAATTAAAGTTCTCTTTACCGGCGATATTGTATTTGTTGGCTATATGCTTATTATAACAGCAATATTATTAGGATTTACTTTCTTTGCAAAACCTAAAAACAAAAATATCTCTTTCTTTCACTCTTTTATAATTGGTATATCACAAGCAATTGCTGTAATTCCAGGCATTTCTCGCTCAGGAGCAACAATATCAACAGGACTATTATTAGGAAATAAAAAAGAAGAAATTGCCAGATTTTCTTTCTTAATGGTTGTAATACCTATAATAGGTGAAAATATATTAGACCTGATTAATGGAGAAATGACAAAAGGAGAAACTGTTGGAAATATACCCTTACTTATAGGATTCCTTGCTGCATTTATCTCCGGATTGTTGGCATGCAAATGGATGTTAAAAATTATAAAAAAAGGAAAATTGATTTATTTCGCTATCTATTGTTTATTAATAGGTTTAATTATAATTATCTTTAAATAAATTTTTCTTATCAAATTATACCTTGATTGCTAATATTTTGAGAAGCCACATGATTGATTACCATGTTTTAAAAAATTAATATATAAACCATCAGAAATCTGAATATGATTAAACTTTTATGCCATTGGATAATATCCAATGGTATTAGATCAAATTATTACCAAGCAGAGTATAAAATAAATTTTTATACTTATATTTATAAATTTTTATACTTTTGCAATTTTTTTATAATTATACAGTTTATAATTTGTAACTTATGTAAATGCAATTATATTTAAAAAATAAGCAACTTGATTTTATAGAAGGAGAAGTTATCCCTGTAAACAAGCCATATAAATGGACATCTTTTGATGTTGTAAACAAAATCAGAACACTTATAAAATTTGCCAGTGGAATAAAAACAAAAACAGGACATTCAGGAACTTTAGACCCGCTTGCTACTGGTTTGTTAATAATTTGCACAGGAAAGTTGACAAAAAAACTTAAAGAATTTCAGGACTTAGAAAAAGAATATACAGGAACTATTACTTTAGGAGCAACAACACCATCTTTTGACCTTGAAACAGAAATTGATGAAACATTTGACATAAGCCATATTAATGCTCAACAAATTATTAAAACAACTAAAAATTTTATAGGAAATATACAGCAAACACCACCTTGCTTTTCAGCAAAAAAAATAAACGGAAAAAGAGCTTATAAATATGCAAGAAATAAAGAAAAAATTACATTAAAACCAATAAATATAACAATCAACAAATTTGAAATTACAAATATTAATTTACCAAATGTTGATTTTAAAGTCGTTTGCAGTAAAGGAACATATATAAGATCTTTGGCTTATGATTTTGGGAAAGCTTTAACAAACGGGGCTTATCTATCTTCTTTATGTAGGACAAGAATTGGTAATATTAAATTAGAAAATGCTTTTGAAATTAAAGATATTAAACAAAAAATTGAAAATACATATCATTTAAAAAAAAATATATAAAAACTATTGACTTTGCCTTTTAAATTTATTATCTTTGTATATAATTATATTATTCAAACATTTTTTTAAAAACATTATTTATTATGAAATTATCTGCTTTTAGATACTACCTGCCACCGGAATTAATAGCTGAATATCCTAGCAAAAATAGAGATGAGGCAAGATTAATGATTCTTAACAGAAAAGAACATAAAATAGAACACAAAATATTTAAAGATGTGATTAACTATTTTGATGATGGAGATGTATTTATCATTAACAACACAAAAGTTTTTCCTGCACGATTATATGGAATTAAAGAAAAAACAGGTGCTGATATAGAGGTTTTTTTATTACGGGAGCTAAATCCTAAAACACGTTTATGGGATGTACTTGTTGACCCTGCAAGAAAAATAAGAATAGGAAATAAACTATACTTTGGAGAAGACAAATCTTTGGTTGCAGAAATTATTGATAATACTACTTCACGGGGACGCACAATGCGATTCTTGTTTGATGGCTCTTATGAGGAATTTAAAAAAACTCTGAAAACCCTTGGACATACTCCTCTGCCCAAATTACATCAAAGAAAAGAAGAAGCAGAAGATAAAGAAAGATACCAAACTATTTACGCTAAACATGAAGGAGCTGTTGCCGCTCCTACGGCAGGACTGCATTTTAGCCGTGAACTAATGAAACGATTAGAGATAAAAGGTATTTCCTTTGCTGAAATCACACTACACTCAGGAATATGTAATTTTAGAAATATAAATGTTGAAGACCTTTCTAAATATAAAATAGAATCAGAAGAAATCATTATTGAAGAAAAAGATACAGAAATCGTTAATAAAGCTAAAAAAAATAGAAAAAATGTCTGCGCTATAGGCACTACTTCTATGAGAGCCATTGAATCTTCTGTTTCTATATATAATACTCTAAAACCTTCTGAAAGATGGACAAATAAATTTATCTATCCTCCTTACGAATTTAGTATAGCTAACAGTATGATTACAAACTTCCACCTCCCACAATCAGCATTAATGATAGGAGTAGCAGCTTTTGCAGGATACGACTTTTTGATGGAAGCATATAAATTAGCTATAAAAGAAAAATATAAATTCTTTACTTATGGCGATGCTATGCTTATCATTTAAATCAACTATACCTGTAAAAATAAAAAATATAATTATATATTGAAAAAATATGTTTTAATACTAGCAGGTGGAAAAGGAGACAGAGTAAAATCTGAAATACCTAAACAATTTATTACAATAGCAGGGAAACCTGTTCTAATGCATACTATCTCTCAGTTTTATAATTATATACATAGAATAGAAATCATACTTATTTTACCATCAAATTATTTAAAACTATGGGATGAACTTTGTAAAAAATATAATTTTAATATTAAACATAAAATTATTAAAGGGGGAAAGACACGTTTTTATTCTGTAAAAAACGGATTATCTGCAATAAATAAAAACAAAGAAAGTATTGTTGCTGTTCACGATGGTGTTCGTCCCGTATTAAACAAAAAAACCATCTCAAAACTATTCTCTTATGCTGAAAAATATGGTAATGCTGTCCCTTGTGTCACTATTACTGATTCTATCAGAAAAATTATCCGCCTAAATCAAAATAATATATCTATTGACAGAAACAACTTACGAGCTATCCAAACACCTCAATGTTTTAAACTGTCAATATTAGAAAAAGCATATAGTCAAAATTATAACAAAAATTTTACAGATGACGCAAATGTTGTTGAATCAATTGGCGAAAAAATACATCTTATTAACGGAAATATTGAAAATATAAAAATTACAACACCTGTTGATTTGCTCATTGCAGAAACTTTGCTAAACAAAAAATCTATACATCAGTTATAAAATTTACCTACTTTTAATATCTGTAATGGTCGGGTTTGTAAGGACCTTGTATAGGAAAGCCAATATAATCAGATTGTTCCTGTGTCATTTTTGTTAATTTCACTCCCAAATGGTCAAGATGCAAACGGGCAACTTCCTCGTCAAGATATTTAGATAATCTGTAAACATCAATCTTATGTTCATTTTGCCATAAATCAATCTGTGCAAGCACTTGATTAGTAAAAGAATTACTCATAACAAATGAAGAATGTCCTGTTGCACAACCAAGATTTACCAAACGACCTTCAGCCAGTAAAAAAATTGAATGTCCATCAGGGAAAAAATATTGGTCAACTTGTGGCTTAACTTCTTCTTTTCTTACTCCGGGCCAGTTATTAAGTTTTTCTACCTGAATTTCATTATCAAAATGCCCGATATTACAAACAATGGTCTGGTCTTTCATTTTAGACATGTGCTCTGCGGTAATAACATCACGATTTCCCGTTGTAGTAACAAAAATATTAGCTTCAGGCATAGCTTGTTCAATAGTTTTAACTTCAAATCCTTCCATTGCTGCCTGTAAAGCACAGATAGGGTCAACTTCTGTTACTATTACTCTTGCTCCAAAACCTTTCATTGACCTTGCACTTCCTTTTCCAACATCGCCATAACCACAAACAACAACAACTTTACCTGCTATCATAACATCTGTTGCTCTTTTAATACCATCGGCTAATGATTCACGACAACCATAAAGATTGTCAAATTTGGATTTGGTAACAGAATCGTTTACATTTATAGCAGGAACAAGTAATGTACCCTTTTTTTTCATCTGATATAAACGATGCACACCAGTGGTAGTTTCTTCTGAAGCACCTTTCCATTCTTTAACAATTCTGTGCCATTTTGTCTTATCTGTTTTATATATCTCTTTTAGTAAACTTAGTTGCACTGCTTGTTCATGACTTTCAGTTTCTTTATCAAAAAGATTAGGATTTTCCTCGCAATAATATCCTTTATGTATCATAAGAGTTGCATCGCCTCCATCATCTACAATTAAATTAGGACCTTTATTATCAGGGAAACTTAATGCCTGAACAAGACACCACCAGTATTCTTCCAGTGTTTCTCCTTTCCAAGCAAAAACAGGTATTCCTATTCTGGCAATCTCAGCGGCTGCATGGTCTTGTGTAGAAAAAATATTACAACTTGACCATCTGATATCTGCTCCTAACTTATGCAATGTCTCTATTAAAACAGATGTTTGTATTGTCATGTGCAAAGACCCTGTTATCCTTGCACCTTTTAATGGTTTTTGTCCTTGATATTTTTTACGAATAGACATTAATCCCGGCATCTCCTTTTCTGCTATTAACATCTCTTTCCTACCCCAGTCAGCAAGAGAAATATCTTTTACTTTATATTTTAGCCCTGTTTCAATAATCGTATTTTCCATTTTATTTATTTTTATTTTTGTGCAAAAGTAAAAATTTTTATCAAAAAACATATTAGTTTATAACAAAA
>CAZOSY010000195.1:0-5396 GCA_964582565.1 uncultured Bacteroidales bacterium
AATAGTACAAATATACTAAATTAAATCTCACTCCCCCTAATATTTTCTTTGAACCCATTTTTCGTCTTATAGATTTCCACTTTTCTATAACAGATTAATTTAAGATATAGTTATGAATGGTTTTTTCTGAGCCAACAATAAGATTTAACTGACTATCATTGTTTAATCTTGTTATACAAAAAGGTGTTGCTCCTGTAAGAGGTGAGTTTTGCTTTAGTTTTCCGTTTTCATCAAACAAAAACACTTCTTTTGTTTTGGAAGATACAATTCCGAGCAGATTATTATTATCAGGCATATTAATAAACACAGGTTTTATGTTAATGTTTGAGTCAAAAATATGATTAAACATAAGTTCTTTGGAATGGTCGTAAACAGACAGTTCATTATTATCCATGAATATAAAATCTTTTAGTTTATCATTGTTAATGTCTTTATACAAGAAGAAATGAGAATGCGATAAATTTTTTACAGACATTGTCTCAATATTTCCGTCAGTTAAGATAACGATTATTTTTCCGTTTTCATCTGTTGTTATCAATTTTGTTCTGTCAATAGCATTACCTGTATAAAAGCAAGAATTTGGCGATGTTATAAAATTTTGTTTGATTTTTATTTTTTGTTTGCCTTTTCTATCCAGTATTAATACATTTCCTTGTTTATCAGAAGCTATTATATAATCTATATTGTTAATTTTTATATGCTGAACAGGTTTTACAATAGTATTTTTTGTTTTTGAGATTGTCCATCCTTTATTTATTTTTCCATTTTGAAGATAGTTGTAGATTTTGTTGTTGCAAGCCAAAACAAACCTGTAATTTTTATTTTTGTCATAATCAAATACTGATAATCCGTTTGTTGCTTTTTCTTTTAATTTTACCGGATAATTTTCAATATTTTTACCATTTCTATCAATTATATAAATATAGTTTTCTGTGTTAAAGACATATTGGATTTTTCCATTTTTGTAATTATCTATCATTTGAACATTACCGATTACTTTTTCTTTAACAGGAATTTTCCATAATATTTTCCCATCTCTGTTAATGAGATATATGTTATTATTAATATCAAATGCAATAATTTTGTGTGTATTATCTCTATGGTCTTTAATGATGAAAGGTTGTAAACTTATTGTAGTATCCAAGGTTGTTTCCCACAAAGAGTTTTCTTCTTCGGTATAGGAAGGATTATATTTTATATATATATTTGTATAAAACATATTTTTATCCGGTCGTAATTGAATACCAATTGCTTCAAAATTTTTGACCTGAGAATAGTTTGTTTGAATATTTTTAAGTGTTTTAGATGTAACATAATATTTAAGAAGATTTATAGATTTTTTTATATTACAGTATAAATAAAGATTAGAATTGTCAGATATATTTTTAGAAAAATCATTATAGCTTTTATTTGCATTTGTAGGATTAAGTATTTTTCCATACAGGTTTGAGTTAATAAAATTTTGTAAAGAGTTTGAACTATTTGCAAATATTATATAATTGTTTATACGAGTATAATAGTTTGTTTCAATTTTTTGAAATAAAGGTCCGAATAATGTTGACATTATACGAGGTATATTAATATGATTTATAAAGTGATTTTTAAAAGTCAGTGTATCGGGCTTAAGAGATAATTTTGTGTTTACCTTATTTGCAAGAGCATCAAGAAGTAATAAAGCAGTATCAATACTGGTAGTATTAAAGACAGCAAATGTATTATCTTTAACATTTGTAAGGCAACTGGCTGATGATTTTGTTACAACAAGAGCCATTTCATTACCAATCCATGAGAGAGCATTTTTTTCAATGTCAAAATTAAATTTATTATTTAGCCGTTCAATTTCTTTATTATATACATTGATTTTATTTTTTTCTTTTAAAAATGATTTATGCCTGATAAGAAATTTGTTATAATTTTCAAAACCAAAGAACATAAACATTGCAGTATTATAAGGCAGTATTTTTGTCAGTTCAATTTTTTGAGCTGTTTGGTCCGCAAACAGGTCAAGATATTTATTGGTGGTGTCTGTTGCAGTAAATCCGTTTAGGAGCAGTTCGTTGTTTTTAATGGTTGCGTCAAGTTCTGTCCATTCTGCTATATCAGCGATAAATCTGATATTATCTTTATGCTCGTTTGAGAATAACAGAGTAAAAAGTCGTGAAAAATATTTAAAATTAATATATATATTAGCATCTACATTTTTGCCTGATGTAGTATATACATTATTAAAGGACTTATTATCTTTTATTGAGTTTCCTGAGTTTAGTTGTCTTATGGCATCTTCAATGAGTAAAGGATAAAAGCTTGCTATAAAGATTCCTTTTGTTGTTGTATAATAAAAAGTTTTTTTGCGAGCAGGAAAAACAACTTCTGTTATATTAACATCTTTATATTTTCTTTTATTTAAAAGAGTTTTATCCGGACAGGATTTTTTTATAAAGTTATCAATAGAGTTTTCATAGTATATGTTAGGCAGGTTTATAAGATACAGAAAATTAAATTTGCCATATCCTGAAAAGTGCAAAGAGATATAAGTGCTGTTTTTATTAATTATGTCTGAGATATTATCATTAGTTTTAAAAACAGAATCCATGAAGCATATTTCTTTGTTTAATTTTTGAAATAAATTTATTTTTATTAATTCTTTCCATATTACAGATTCTGATATTTTGTTCCATGAGTTATTTGTATTTTTTGTTTTAAGGATGATAGTGGCTCTGTCGGGTATTGCATTAATAGCAGGTGATACAGGATATTTAATTCTTTTGTAGTAATTATATCCTATTATAACTACTGATATTATCAAAGCTGATAATAGTATAATAGTAATTCTTCTTTTGTTTGCTTTATTAATGGGTTTTTTTAAAATATTTTTCATTGAAGCAAAAATATTAATACAGATTTGTATTGAAAATTCATTGGCAAATATATTTAAAAAAATAATACTGAAATAAATACTGAAATAAATTCAGCACAAGTTTCAGTATAAGTTTTATCTCGTAGAGATTAAATTATTGTAGTACATTTATTTATATGAATATTTTACATCGTAGATGTTATATTATATATCCCCTACAGGGAATAATTTCTCATATACCATTTTGTTCTACAATAATTTATCTGCTAGGCAGAATTTTCCATAAATTAATCGGGTTAGATAATTTTTTTGGTAATTATACTAAAAAAGCCCTTTCTATGATATGAAAGAGATTTAAAAAAAATATTTTTTTATTTAGACCGAATTATTTTTTATCTAAAAAATTTTTTACTTCATTTTTAGTTTAATTTTTAGTTAAGATGTTTCGGTTGTATATAATTCATATTTTTTATTGAAATTGTAGGTAACGAGCAGCTATAAACTGGCGTTTATTTTTCACACACAACAATATATTCTTTTGTCATTGTTCCTTTTCTTTGTCCAGTTTTATTTGATGGTGAATTTTTAGAAGGCATAGCTTTATTTCCTAAAAGTCTTTCGTAGGTAAACAAATGTTTGAATCCATTTTGATCAAACTTTTCAGCAACAAATTGGTCTGTTGGTAATTGAACGTCTTTTACTCTTCTATTTCCAACAACATAAATTACTTTACCACCTTTCTTAATACTATTTGCAACATCTTTTATTGACTTATCTAAATCAAAGTAAAATGATGAAACCTCTAATGCTCTTTTTTTAGACTTCTTTGCAACTTCGCTAATATATTCGGTCATTAAGCTATTAGGATAATTACTCTTTACTTTTCTACCACCCATTAATAATTTATCTATTTGCCTTGCGTATTTTATCCCAAACCATTGATTGCTGAACATTGAAAATTGACCATAAGCAACTGTTGTAAAACTATCTCCATATGGAGGACTTGTTAATACAACATCAAATTCATTTTCTTTTTTTGTAAATTTGCTATAACTGATGTCAATCTTTGCTCCGTTGATTTTTGGGAAGTAGTATTTTTCATATATGTCAATTACTTTGTTCAGTTTGGCAAAATAAACTCCAAAAACATCAGGATTAAATTGCAACATTTCTTCTGATTTTATACGATAAAGCTTAAACTCGTGATTTCTTGTATAAGAACATTCTCTGATACTTTCTGAAAGTGGAACTAAAAATATTCTTCTAATATTGATTTCAATTTTATCAACAAAGTGCTTAATAATAGAAAGATTTTGAAGTACTGGCTTTGAAAACCAAAAATCTATATTGTAATGTTGCGGAATTTCTATTTTTTTTAAATTATCTTCATTTTTTACAAATTCATATACTTTATTTCTTAATCTCTGACGTATTAATTTAACTTTTTTAATATCCAGTTTTGTGAATTTTGTCCGAGAGATTAAAACAGCCAAAGGGTTAATATCAAAACCGTACATTTCGTTTAACCCTCTATCCAATCCTATTGTAAAAGATGAACCTGAACCACAATAAGGGTCAAGCAATTTTCCTTTATTAATGTCAAGCTCTTTGAAAAGTTCAATTCCTATTTGCGGTATCATTGTTGCTGGATACTTATGCAAATTAGGATAACTTGTAGCATAAGACTGTCCAATAAAATCATATTTTTCGTTTCGGATTACTTCATATCTCATAAGTCTGTAATATTTTGAAAAAGTGAAGGCAATTTATCTTCATAAGTTCTAAATCCAGTTCCGTGATTTCTTGCCATAGTTCCTTTGTCATGTAAACGTAAATCAACCAAGATATTTTCTGCACGAAATTGGTCAGATAATAATTCAGGCGAAATACCTTTCATTAGTTGTGCTCTGTAAAAATGAAAATATTCTAATCCGTCTCTTTCTTCTGTAAATGCAGAAACAAAAAGTAATGCAGGCATTTTTTGCATAAATCTTTCAGCTAATGTTTGTAATTGCCAAGTAGCAACTACTTCGCCTGAAATATGTCTTACTGAAATCTCTTTTTTCTGAACATCAAGAAAAAGTCCAGCACTATTTGGTTTTAAAGATATTGTATAGTAAAGTCCTTGTCTGCCATCTTTGTCTAAACTGCCATATTTTTTAACAGCGTCAAGTGGAGGCATTTGCCAAACCTTTTTATTGAATGTAAACAAAGTAATTAAACTATTCCCTTTTGTTCTATGAGCTTTCAATTCAGCTCCTTCAATATCTGGATGAGCATCATTATTTTCAATTATCCCAAGAAATGTTTCTAATGTATGTCCAATTCCAGTCGGTCCCTTTCGGGTAGTTGCAATAAATCCTTTTTCTTTAATTTTAGCAAATTTTTCCGTAAATTCTTTTAATATCATTTTTAATTTTTTTTCCTACAAAAATAATAAATAATTCTTATTTGTTGTGTGTCTATTTTTTTTACGCTTGTTTGTAACTCTGAAATAGTGGGAACAAATTTAGTAATTTACTCGGTTTATACCCCTAAA
>CAZOSY010000196.1:0-5386 GCA_964582565.1 uncultured Bacteroidales bacterium
ATCATAATTATTTATTAAAATTTAATTTGCAAACCTAAGAGCCTAAGGCGGATGACACGCAAGGGAATGATCAGACAGTCATGTTCGGCTACTGACGAATGCATGACGATAATAACAATCTAATATAATTTACAATCTGTATCTGTATAATTATCATAAAAATTTATGTTTAATAAAACATTTACATTTTTTTATGTAAGTTTGCTTTATAATTATTAAATCATTTATAATGAAAAAGATAATTTTAAATGTATTTGTTAATGAATATGATTCTATTGATGAGCTAAATGCTCAGGACAGAGATCTTCTTAAATCTGCACAGCAAGCAGTTGATTTATCATATTCTCCTTATTCAAATTTTAAAGTTGGCTCAGCTGTATTGCTTGATAATGGCGTTGTTGTAAAAGGAAATAATCAGGAAAATATTGCTTATCCTTCGGGATTATGTGCCGAAAGAGTTGCTATGTTTGCTGCTTCTTCTCAATATCCTGATATTCCTATAAAGTCAATAGCAATAACAGCAAAATCCAAAAATTTTA
Source organism: uncultured Bacteroidales bacterium (assembly GCA_964582565.1). Lineage (GTDB taxonomy): Bacteria > Bacteroidota > Bacteroidia > Bacteroidales > CAZZDX01 > CAZZDX01. The sequence continues at coordinate 540 of CAZOSY010000196.1, forward strand.
AAATTGATACTCCTATAACTCCTTGCGGAGCTTGCCGACAAGTGATGACTGAATATGAAACACATTATAAAAATAAAATCAGAGTTATTATGATGGGAGAAACAGGCAAAATTTATATAATTGATGGTATTGAAAATATATTACCTCTTACTTTTCAGGCAAAAGGGCTAAAAAAAGAATGAAATATTCGTTACAAAAAACAGTTATGAGTTATGAGTCGCTTTGTTGCAATTATTTCACAAGGTAAGTTAATTATAAAAATACAAATTTATGAAATCAGTATTAATATCTTTGATTTTTCTATCTGTTATTGCTATGAATAGTGATAAGCCCGCTTATAGAATATTTGACTCAAAAGGAGAGCAATCAGATTATCATGAATTACTAAAAAAAGTCCAAAATGCAGATATTGTCTTTTTTGGTGAGTTGCACAATAATCCTATATGCCATTGGTTAGAACTTGAGCTTACAAAAGACCTTTATAAATTAAAAAAAGATAATCTTATTCTTGGTGCAGAAATGTTTGAAGCTGATAATCAGCTTATTATTAATGAATATCTGAATGAAGAGATAAAAGAAAATACTTTTGAGCCAGAGGCAAAACTTTGGCCTAATTACAAAACTGATTATAAACCATTGCTTGTATTTGCCAAAAAGAATAAGTTAAAATTTATTTGCACTAACATTCCAAGAAGATATGCTTCTATTGTTAATTCAAAAGGATTTGAAGGATTAGATAATTTAGGTGACCAAGCCAAAAAATATATTACTCCTTTACCTGTAAAATATGATGCAGAACTTGACTGCTATAAACAAATGCTAAAAATGGGGCAAATGAGACATATTGACAAAGATTATGATATCTTAAACTTACCAAAAGCACAAGCAATAAAAGATGCTACTATGGCTTATTTTATATTAAAACATTATTTAAAAGGAAAATTATTTCTTCACTATAATGGCTCGTATCATTCTGACAATTTTGAAGGAATCGTTTGGTATATAAAACAAAAAAAAGATTTAAACATACTTACTATTACTTCTGTTGAACAGGAAAATACAGAAGTACTCAATAAAATTTTTTTAAATAAAGCTGACTATATTCTTTGTATTCCCGAAGATATGACTAAAACATATTAATTTTCTTATATCATCTTAAAAGTAAAAAAGGCATTTGCCAAAAAATTCCATATAGTAACAACTGCTATTGCAAAAAGTATTTTTTTATCAGAATAATTAAATGATTTATTATATTAATTATTTAATAAAGCTTTAATTCGTTTATTAAAGATATCTTCATTATAATTAATATTAAAAGAAGTGCCTGAATAATAATCAGATTGTTTTATAGCATTCATTAAGTTTAAATTGTTTTGTGGTGTAGAAAAAAACATGTTTTTATTTAAATAATATTTAGACAGATATTCTTGCTCTGTTTGTCCTGGTGTTGGAATAAAGACGGCATTTTTTCCTAAGGCAATTATGTCCATAATACTTGAATATCCTGGTCTGCAAACAATAAGATTAGAACTTTGTATGTAATATTTCATTTTTTCTGATTCAAGATGTGAAAAAACTTTTATGTTTTCAGAAATATTATATTGTTTATCCTCTTCTGTTATTCCTCTTGTTATCACAGTATTTAACTTTGAACATTTATTGTTAAGTTGATATAATATTTCCTCTTCTAATATTGTTCGTTGTGGCTCCGGACCTGAGAGTATAACCAACAAGTCATACTTTATTTTATGTTCTGAAGATTTGTTATTATCAGAACAAAATCGTGATAAAGGACCTATAAAATAAGTATTTGAAGGAGTTTTGTATTTATGAGATAAATCACCTGAAAGATTTATTGAACCTTTATAATCAGGCACCCAACATTCATCATATTTAGTAATAAAAAATTTGCTTAAATGAAAAAGAAAAAATTCTATAAACTTTATACTTTTAGGACATTTTATCATTATCTGGTGCGTTATAAAAATACTTTTTATATTCTTGTTCCACATACCATAACGATTGTCAGATATTACCACATCAATATTATATATATTGATAATATATTTTAATAATTTGTGCTCTTTATAGATACCAAATAAGATTTTAGGTATTGACAGAAGTGTTTTTAATACCATATTGCCTTTCCGCGAATATGAAATATTATAGCCGGATAGGTTAATAAATTTTAGATTAGGAAACTCTCTTTTTAGAAAAGCAAGAGGACGTTTATCTGCTGCAATGATTAGATTAGCATTATTTTTAATTAATTTTTTAATTAAAGGAACGCAACGTGTTGCATGTCCAATACCCCAATCCAAAGGGCATAAAAGTATGTTTTTTTTATTGTTCAAAATTTTTTATTAACTAGTATCATATCAATTTAATTATGAAACATCCTATTGTTTTATGGCTATATGGTTTTATGGTTATATGGTTATATGGTTAATTTTTTATTGGTTAAATTTATCTGTTGGTTAATTTCTTTTGGCAGTTTTTGGAGTTCTCCAAGAATATGATGATATTGTTCATCATTAAGCAATTTTCTCACTTTTGACTTCTCGTTCCAGTCATCAGGCAACTGCCTGATCCGAAATTAAATTGTCAAGATACTATTTATCCGCCGATTATATGCAAAAATATCAAAATATTTTAATTTTGTCGCACTTACTAATTGAATTTACAATGCATAAAATTACATTAAATCATCTTTAATTTAGATAAACAAAAAAAATATTGAATAAAAATTTGGTCATCAAAAAATTATGTATTAATTTTGCGCCAAATTTGTATCAAATAACGGCATCAAAAAAAATAATTTTTAAAGGTGCCATAAATTCATTAAAACTTATTATTATGAAAAAAATTATATCTTTTTTTGCTGCTATTTTTTTATTTTCTTTGACAAATAATGTTCAGGCACAATGCACTCCGGATCCTGGATGTGTTGATATTGTTAATGACAGTTGTAAGCCAGGTCAAATTTGTCCTGATTCTTTAGCTGAAGGAATAGTTGGTGTGCCTTACAATGAGGTTGTAACTATTATTCCTCCTTATGAATCGGATCTTGGACAAGGAACTGTTACAATAGTTAAAATTGAAATTGTAGGAGTTGATAATATTCCTCCCGGACTGACTTATGAAGCTAATGCAACAGAAATGTTTGCTTATAACTCTTATTGTGTTTTGATAAGCGGAACCCCAACTAGCGCAGGAGTTTACAACTTAAATGTCAGGGTAATACCATACATTGATATTCTGGGAACTCCTGTTGCTGCCCCGGAACAATCAGATGACACTTCTCTTGTAATTACAATTAATGAACCAAATGGAATAAATGATTTTTCAACAGAAGAATTTGCTTTCATAGAAAATATTCATAATCCGTTTAACACACAAATACAGATTGGTTTTTATAATAATAAATCTGAAATTATAAAACTAAATGTATATAATATTTTAGGGGAGATGGTTTATAAAGAAAAAATGAAATCTGTTAAAGGAAAAAATTATTTCAAATTTACTGAAGCAGATATTAAAAATGGAACGTATATATTTTCAATTACCAATGGTAAAAAAGCTTTTTCAAAACAACTTATTAAAAGCAGTAATTAGAGTTTGTTTGTAAAGTCAGCAATAAAATAATATTTTTGATTAACTCGTTTGAATTGTTGGGTAAAAGGCATCTTCAATATGATTTATTCTATATTTTCCTGACACAACAGTTATAGCAATAATATCAAAACGTGTTTCAGTATTAACATTATTTTGTTTAATATATGCTTGTGTTGCTCTGATTAAGAATTTTTGTTTTTTTTGGGTTACTGCTGTTTCAGGTTCTCCAAAATAATTAGTTCTTCGTGTTTTTACTTCAACGATGATTAGAAAGTTGTTTTTAGTAGCGATAATATCAATTTCATCTTTACCAAATCGCCAGTTATTAGCAATGATTTTATATCTTTTTTTTTGCAAATATTCTCTTGCAATTTCTTCGCCTTTTTTACCTAATTCATTATGTTCAGACATTGGTTTATTCTTTTTGGTTCTTTCTTATTATATAGAGTTTGTTCATATAGTTCCATTTTCTATCATTATAACAATGTTTTCTATATTTTTATCCTTTTTATTATGTATGGGGTCATATTCAGATTTAAGATTTGCTTTAAATATTCTGGCAATTGTTTGCCAGAAAACGGCTCTTATTTCTCCGCGATAATCTTCTATTAGTTCATAAGAGGTATTCTTTGTTTGTCTGTCAATAAGTTTCAAAAGTATCATCCCTTCAGTATATCTTAGTTTTAGTATATCATCTTTATATTCATTTTTAATTTCTTTCTCTTTATTTTTCAAAATAATTTTTTTTTCTTTTTCTGTGGAGGCATTAACAAGCAAGGCATTACACTCTTTAATGTTTTTTTCAACTATTTTAGCATAAGGATATACTTTTTTAATTTGAAAAACTAATTTGCGAAATTTTCTTTCTTGTTTTTTATTTTTAAAAACTATAGGTGATAATATTCTAACTTCTGATAATTCCATAACAGGAATAGTATCATTATCAACAATATTGGCAAATGCGACTATACCATTGATTTTTTGAGCATAGCCAAAATGGATAATTAAAGATAGAATTAATAATATAGTAAATATTTTTTTCATTTCCTATTATTAAAATCAATAATTATGCCAATAGGCATAAAGGCATACTTTGTCAGGCAATTGCCTGCTTTTGAGTTTTTTATGATGCTGGATAATGAAATAATAGTTTTATAGTTATATGGTTAATTCAGCAATAAAACCATAAGGCCATTTGGCAATAAAACGGTAAAAATTTATTTATGCCGTTG
>CAZOSY010000197.1:0-5376 GCA_964582565.1 uncultured Bacteroidales bacterium
ACTGACAATTTTATGAATATTATTTTTTCAAATTTACAAAATTATTAGAAATACATATTAAATATTAAAAATTTTTTAATTTTTAATATGGCATAAGCAGACATTTGCAAGAGTTGAGTTCTTTGTTTTTATACCGTTTTACCACCGTTTACTATACCGTTTTATGACCGTTTCCTAATTGTAAAAATATTTATCAAAAATATTGCTTATTTGGAATTGATTGTGAATGTTGCATATACATTGAGTTTATTTTTTTTCTATTAGATTATCAAGGGAACAGATTAATATAATTTCATTATTCTCTAATATAAAAAACACTCCACCAATATTTCCTATTGTAAAAAAATACCCTTTTTTGTTATTATAAGATATAAATTTTTCAATTTTATTATATTGTTTTGGTGATATATATATTAATCTATCTTCAACTCTCATAGGCATTCGCCCAATGTAATTTTTATATTTATAAAAATTAAAATGGTGTTTGTTATTTTTATCTGTAAGAATTGAACCTACAATCTTTTTATCTTTTTTTTCATATAATAAAACTTCAGATATTATAGGTAATATTTTATTAGTTTTATACTTTTCATTAGTATAAGATATTTGTAATGGTGAGTATAAAATAGGAATATATCTAAACAATGTTGTATCTATACTAACTTCATATGTTTTATTTTCATCATTAAATAAATCATTATATAAATCATTAGTATCACAACATAATTTTTTTTTAATTTCAGAAAGATGTTTTGAAATTTCTAACTGAAAAGAATCTAATGATAATACATAATAATCTGTTTGTCCAATAATATTAGTATTAATTGATACTAATGTAAATAAAATAATAATATATTTTAACATATAAATAATAGTTATCTAAGGTTAAAAAAGAATAATCCCTGACCCTTTTGAAATCTAGGTGAATAGAAAACATTCCAATTTGCTTTCCATACGCCTCGTGCAGGGTAACAAATACTTAGATCATTTAATTAATAAATGTTCAGGTATTGAATATTTAGATAAATTTTCATTGTTGAAAAAATCATCTAGATTATAACAAATAGAGTCATATGTGTAAGCATAAAAATGTTTATCTCTATTGATGTAGAACCAAACACGCTCTATATTTGGATCTTTAAATACTAAAATTGGATCTTGCCTAAGTACAAACTTCAATGATTTTTGATAGTTAGCTTCACGATAAATGTTTTTCCCACAATTAAAATTCGTAGAAACAGCAATCTTGTTTGGACAAAAAAAAGTATCATTTTTCATAAAAAGCAAAGAACTTAAATACTTGTTTTTATTAAATAAAATAGCTCGATTAATAGGGTTAATTGAATCAAAATATAAATCTAATTTATCATTTATTGTGTCATATTTAAAGACATATTGAGGAATAAGCAATATATTAAAGCTTTTATTATTCTCATTTCTATTAAATAGTGTGTCACAAAAAATTTCATTTTTTTGTAGTTTAGATTCTATATGACATTTAACGAGTGGAAAATATTTCTTTTCATTGTAACTATTTATAATCTTATCTACATCAATGTGATTAGGTATTAAATAATACACAAGTATTAATAAAGAAGATATATAATTTAATTGAAACATTATACAGTATTTATTTTATTCCACCTATTACAAATCTGTCCCAAATTACCTTATAGAGAGCATTCTGAGACCACCTATAGTTCATTCCTCTGACAGTATCATTTACCCAAAAGACAGCTTTTGATTTTGGTGTCCACATTCGCACTCTTGTTATGGTTGAATTATGTAATGAACCTTTCCCTTCATAAGTTGTTATGGTTGTTGGAAATTTATTTACCTCCATAGTTCGTATTACATGTATTGCATTTTGCGGTTCGCCCATTATTTTAAAGCCTGCAACAGAATAATAATCTGCAATAGTTGCTCCTTCAGGAAGTTTGTTTAATATGTCTCTAAAATTTTCAATTGTCCTAGTTCCACCATAATATTTTTCTAGCATTTCACTATTTGCTAATAAACAATCCATACTGTTTAGATCCTGACCTACAAAAGGAACTTCCAATGAAACATCCTTATAAGGAGATCTCCCTGTCCAAGGGTTCAAACCAGATTTTTTTGCTTGCGTATATCCCTGCAATCCTCCCATAATCATTCCTGATATTCCACCTATTAAAGCTCCGCTACCAAATCCCTGGTTAAAATCACCTCCCATTATACTACTTGAGATGCCTCCTGAAATACCACCAACTACTGCTCCTGACATACCTCCGAATATACCTCCGGCAATTGCCCCTTGCTCTACAATATTTGAAGCAACAAAACCTGTTCCCATTCCAATTAAACTCGTTCCAACACTAATTGCTGCTCCTGTCCAAAATCCTTGTGAATAATTTCCTAAATTATAGTTTACATAAGCATCGCCCATCATGTCACCACTAATTGCTGCCATAGCAATCATTATTGGTATCCATAACCACTCCCCATCTTCATCTACATACACCAGCGGATTATTTAAAGCATAAGAATATCTGTTCAAGCTCTGGCTAAAATCAGGGAATTGAACATAGTTATCAGGGCTTATGAAAGTGCCGAGAACCGGGTCATACATTCTGCCGTTCATGTTTATAAGAGCAAACTCAGGCAGGTGTTCGTGGCCGGTAAAACCTCTGTCAATAATATTTGATACAGGTATGTGGTTATATGTCCAGTCAGTTGGGTTACGTTGTCTGCCCCAAGGGTCAAAACTGTGTTCTTCTGTTACAGTTCCTGTTGCATCAGTTAAACAATAAGGTGAACATAAGTAATCTGTATAAATATAATAGACCTCTGCCATTTTCAATTTTATACAATACAAATACATCTTCTCCTGAAAGGTTACAAAGTATGCTTTATTGTGATTGTATATTTTATAACTATCTGACATAAATGCAAATTTACTTAATTGTATTTAAAATAACAGGAATATTTCTCGTTATATGGCTTTCTGTTTTTGTACCGTTTCTGGTGTGTTTTATTTTTGTAAAATGCTTCGCTTTTTAGAAAGTTACAAACGAGCTGGAGCGGGGATTATCAATACTTTTGCTTATCAATAGACTTCCATTTCCCATTTTCCTCTCCATAGTATTCTGAACGAAATAACTTATAATTTCCATTTTTACCTAAAAAAATCTCCATATAGAAAGAACCTTTTTGTCCATTATATTTTTTATCCCAAAATAATTTACTAAGTGTTGACTCACCAAAAGGTTCATATATATAATCTTTTATTATTCCAACCTTATATCCATCTTTATATTCTATTTCATATCTTAATCTTCCTTTTTTATCATACCATGAAAATTTTCCGTTTAGTAAGATTAATGAATCTTGATATTTAATTACTTCGTCTTTTATTAGCTTATCATTTTTAAAATCACATCTAATTTTATGTTTATTTTTACCATTAAAGTAATAGTCATATTTAATATAATATGCTCTTTCTTTAGTTGTATAGTTATGGTTTGAATCTAAATAAACTTCCCAGTAACCATGTTTTTTACCATTCAAAAATTGATTTACAGAATCTGGATTAAAATCAGATTGAGATTTACATAAAAGAAATGTTATTGATAATATAATGGAAAAACAAATTTTCATACTCGCAATTTACAATTTTTTCTTATTTACTGAGAATTTTAAATTCAACTCTTCTATTCTTTGACCTACCTTCCTCTGTTTCATTATCAGATATTGGCTTTAAACTACCATAACCCTTGTAACTTAATCTTACTTTTGCAATATTTTTAGACATAAGATATTCTACTACTGCTTTAGCTCTGTTTTCTGAAAGCTCTTTATTATGTTCCTCTGTTCCTGTATTGTCAGTATGACCGCTTACTTCTATTTGCATTTGCTGATTTTCTTGCAATAGTTTTAAGAGCGTATCTAATTCTTCATAGGAAGCAGGCAGTAATTCCCATTTGTCTGTTTCAAAAATAATATTGTTTAAAGTTATTATTTGACCTATTTCCGCTTTTTTAAATTCTGAAATTGTATCCTTTTTACTAGAACGTAAATCTGCATCCACTTTTAACACAGTATCTTCTTCACAATAACATTCACAGGAATCTTTAATTTGTATTAATGAAACATCATCAATATAATAATAAGTATTACTAATCCATTTGCCAACAATTTTTTCTGATGATATTTGTTTATACATAGGATTTTTAGTCAGCTTACCGACAGTAATAAATTTTTCTTTACCATTTGCTAAGTATACAGATTTAACACATTGCCACTTTTCTTTAGAGTTTAAAAACGATTTATCATTATTAAATAATTTTATTACATTATTTAATTTAATATTTTTTTTATGGAATCTAAAGAGCCAATATTTACTAAAGCCAATATCTATATGCTTTACAGCATATAATTCAAAGTCAGCTAAACTTATATACAAATTTATACAATACAATTGATTTTTAGTTAGATTTGTTTTGAGTTTAGTTTGTATATATTCTGTTGAAATAAGAGGAGGATTGATATTAAGACCATAAATGAGACCTGTATAGCCATTACCCGAATGCGGTTCCTGATATCCCCCAAAGTTATTTACACCAACATTTCCTTTTTTACATTTATTAAAATAATCGGGTGAACCGAACGAGGGCGTTCTCCAATTTTTTACTCTATTAATTTGAGATATTCCACTTGGGCATTTTTTTTTTATTTCAAAATCCCCATTTGTAATTAAATTCTGACAAAAAGAGAATTTTAAAAAGAAAAAGTAAAATATTAATGTAGTGTATTTTTTCATTGAATTAAGGAATTCCAAACCACCACCTCCATAATGGGTTTCTGTTAATTGGGTTTATAGCTTGCCACTGCCTAGCTCTAATCTGTAAAATATCACCAGGTTGTCCATTGCTCATGTTAAATCTGGTCATATTTCTGAATAACGGGTTAATTCTTTGTATATTCAAAAAATTAGCTAATAAGCCGCCTCCCATTCCAGCTACTCCAAATCTTGGGCCAAAACGTGGTAAACCAAACCAAGACCACCCCATTGGTAACATCCCTCCTGATATCCAACTGAATCCTCCTGGCAATCGTGGACTATATCCCCAATTAAATGAAATAGGTAAATTAAATCCACTCATACTAGTACCAGACAGCCAATTAAAACTCCACAGATTCCAATTAGCAGCTCCTAAAGTAATTCCTCTTAGACTAAAATCTGCAATATTCCAGTTTAGTGCTCCCCAAGGGATATTAAAATTCCAGGGTGTATTTGGATTAAATGCTAAATTAGCAGCCTGTGTAACATATCTTCCCATAGGTATTTTATTTAAACCTTTACCAATATGTGCAAAAGGTTGCATATTAAATCCATCC
>CAZOSY010000198.1:0-5374 GCA_964582565.1 uncultured Bacteroidales bacterium
ATGATATTTTGCAGCCACTTGTAATAAAAAGTAATTATTAGAACTCCCCTAAAGTTTAATAGATAAATATAAATTGGTGTATCAAAGCACAAAGCACAATTAATAAATATTGCTTGGCTTCAGTCGGGCGACTGACCGAAAGCTCATATTATCCTTAGGCGGATAAAAGGTTTTAGATTTTAAAATTCAAAATAATGGCAGCTTCTAACTTCATAGATTATGTAAAAATTTGTTGTCGCTCAGGAAAAGGAGGCGCAGGGTCTCATCATTTTGAACGAACAAAAAGCAATCCCAGAGGAGGACCTGATGGTGGCGATGGCGGCAGGGGAGGACATATAATATTAAGAGGCAACAAACAATTGTGGACTATGCTACCATTAAAATATAAAAGACATATTAAATCCGGAAATGGAATCTCCGGTAGTTCTTCAACAAGCACAGGAGCACGAGGCAAAGATGTTATCCTTGATGTCCCTCTCGGAACAATAGCCAAAGATGCTGAAACAGAAAAATTCTTATTTGAAATAACAAAAGATGGTGAAACTCATATCCTCCTTTATGGTGGCAAAGGCGGACTCGGTAATGACCATTTTAAATCATCTACTAATCAGTCACCAAGATATGCACAACCGGGAGAACAGGGAAAAGAAGAATGGAAAATTTTAGAACTTAAACTGCTTGCTGATATTGGATTAGTAGGTTTTCCTAATGCCGGAAAATCTACCCTCTTATCTGTGATTTCTGCTGCTAAACCACAAATAGCTGATTATCCTTTTACTACATTAAAGCCAAACCTCGGTATAGTAAATTACCGTAATTATAAATCATTTATAATGGCTGATATACCGGGAATTATTAAAAATGCTCATAAAGGAAAAGGATTGGGCTTACAATTCCTCAGACATATTGAAAGAAATTCAATATTACTATTTATGGTCCCTTCTGACAGCGATAATATTAAAAAAGAATACCTGATATTAAATAATGAACTTAAACAATACAGTCCTGAACTTATGGATAAATCAAGAATACTTGCTGTAACTAAAAGTGACCTCCTTGACGAAGAACTTATTAACGAAATAAAAAAAGATTTGCCTGATAATATTCCGTATGTATTTATTTCTTCTGTAACACAAACAGGACTCGTTAAGCTAAAAGATATAATTTGGAAATGCTTAAATGAAACATTGTAATAAGTATTATATGTTTTAATAATTTAACAATTTAACAATATCAACTCATTAATTGAAATATTAAAAAACTGGGATATTAATTTGTTCTTTTTTATAAATGGACATCATAATGCTTTTTTTGATTTTATAATGTTCTGGTCCAGTAATAAATATATCTGGATACCTCTTTATCTATTGTTTCTTTATTTTTTGATACGCAATTATAAAAAACAAACATTTGTTTTTTTTATTTTTGTTATATTACTTATTGTTCTTTGTGACCAAACTTCTGTTCATTTATTTAAAAATGTTTTTCAGCGGTTACGACCATGTCATAATCCTGCTCTAAATGGATTAATTCATACATTAAATGACAGATGCGGAGGCCAATATGGCTTTGTCTCTTCTCATGCTTCCAATATTTTTGGACTTACAATTTTTTTAATACATTTTCTTGGTAAAAAAATAAAATATTTCACACCTGTCATTCTTGTCTGGGCTGGTATTGTATCTTATAGTCGCATTTATTTGGGAGTCCACTATCCGGCAGATGTAATCTGCGGGGCTTTACTCGGCTGTTTTATCGGGTTTTTAATAGCAAAATTATATCTTTGTATTCAAAAAAAATATCCTGATAAATTTTTAAAATGTTCATAAAAGATGATTTAAACAGGAATATTTTTATTCCAAGTATTCCACAAAAAATTATTTCTTTATGCCCTTCTATCACTGAAACACTATGCGATATAGGTCTGTCTGCTCATATTATTGGAATAACTGACTATTGTATTCATCCGGGTAAAATAACAAAAAGAATAACAAAAATAGGAGGTCCTGTAACAGTTTCTGTTGAAAAAATAATTCAGTTAAGCCCTGATATTATTTTTGCGAGTAAAGAAGAAAATGACAAATATACTATTGACTTGCTTTCAAAAAAATTTAATTGTTTTGTGTTTGATGTCAAGACCTTTCAGCATGCTTTGAATATGATTAAGACCTTTGGAAAAATATTTAACAAAGAAACAAAAGCAGATATTCTTGTTAATTCCATTACAGAAAAATTTTCAAAAATACCAGTATTAAACAAAAAATTAAAGTATCTTTATTTAGTATGGAAAAATCCATATATGGCAGCAGGTAAAGGAACTTATATTGATTCCTTGTTGTCAAAACTCTCTTTTTATAATTGCTTAAAAGAAAGAAAATATATCAAGCTAAACTCAAATCTTAAATCATTATCTTGTGATATTGTCTTTTTGCCTTCCGAACCTTTTAAATTTACAGAAAAAGACAAAAAAAAATTACAGAACTATTTTCCTGACAAAAAAATATTGCTTGTTGACGGAGAAATGTTTTGCTGGTATGGTAGCCATATCCTTAAATCTACACAATATTTTAAAAAAATGATAACAGATATAAATAAAATTCCCCTTTAATACATTAAATATTTTTTAGAGACATCCCGCCACTTTGCTTTATAATCTCTATCTACAAAGTAAATTTTTAAATCAGCTTTGTAATCTCTGTCCACAAAATATATTTTCTTATCAGCTTTGTAATCTCTGTCTGTAAAATACCATCTGCCTTCATTATTTGTTGCTTTGTAATCTCTATCTACTTTAAAGACCAACAAATCTGCATTATAATCATTATTAGTAACATAAACCTTTACATCAGCTTTATAATCTCTATCTACCGAATAAACTTTTTGACTATATGCATTGTTATTAATACCAAACAATATAAATATTATAAATAAATTCAAAAATGCTATTTCCCTTATATTCATAGCTTTTAAGTATTAACTATTTATTTTTACTGCTTTGTATAAATAGCAGTAACTGTATCAATATTAGCTCCGTCATTTGAATAATATGTCCAGTATATTTTCCCATCATTTCTTAAATCACCATCTCCGTTTATGGTCATAGTACTATCACATACATATTGATTTGGAACTGTTACTATATTACTACTTGACAATCCATAGGGTTTTTCACTAGAGCCAAGATGATAAAAATTGCTAAGCAAAATCTGATTTTCATACAAAGGGTCCGCCTCAACATTTACTGTAAATGTTGATGGTCCAAGCAAACTGCTTGACTCTTCACAAATCCATGAACCAAGAAATCTATCAATATCTGTTCCTTGTGTGTCGTCGTCTTTATCCGGCTTACAAGCATTTAAACCTATCAACAATAATGTTGTAAGAAATAAAAAATATTTTATATTTATTTTCATATTTATAAAATTATAACATGTTAGTTTTTTAAATACTAAAACGTATCAGTATAATTATTGAATAACAATTATCATTCCACTTGTTAAAATAAATTTCATCAAATATATAAAATTTTTTATAACTGACAACAAAACGGAAAATAATAATTTTTTAATTTACTTATTTGGCTTTCTGCAATTTTTATTACTTTTGTGTTTTGTAATTAACAAATAAAAAAAAGCAATCTTTCTTTGGCGGATAATAAAACAGATAAAAAAATGAGTAATGATATTTTTCAAGGATATAAAGGTGATGCTCTATTAATATTAAAAAAATATAAAGTCAGAGTATGGGGACAGGCAATTATAGATACAACACGTGGAGAATTTAAAGGCACTATACTTCCAAGAGCAGAGCATCAGGATCATAAACATATAGTAATGAAAGTTATTACAGGTTATAATATAGGCATAGATGTAGATACTATAACAAGTATGAAAGAAGTTGCCTATAAAAAAGCAAATTATAAAATTCCTGAAAAGACCTTTCCTTATACTAAAGGTCTGCCCAGTGTCAAATTACTTGGCACAGGCGGAACAATTGCTTCCCGTTTGGATTACAGAACAGGTGCTGTTATTCCTGCTTTCTCCCCAGGTGAATTATACGGAGCAGTTCCCGAATTAGCAGATATTTGTAATCTTACAACAGAAAAGGTCTTTGCTGTATTTAGCGAAAATATGGGAGCAGAACAATACAAGACATTAGCAATAACAATTGGCAAAGAGATTGAAAACGGTATTGATGGTATTGTAATAGGACACGGAACAGATACTTTGCATCATACAGCATCAGCATTGACATTTATGATACAAAATCCTCCTGTTCCAATAGTGCTTGTTGGCTCTCAACGTTCATCTGACCGCCCAAGTTCCGATGCCGCACTAAACCTTATGCACGCAGCTTATGCTGCAGGACATGGTAATATTGCCGAAGTAATGGTTTGTATGTTTGGTCCGACTTCTGATGAATATGGATTTCTGCATAAAGGAACAAGAGTAAGAAAAATGCACTCTTCTTATCGCTCTACATTCCGCACTATCAGCGACATACCTCTGGCAACAGTTACAATAAAAAACGGTATAAAACATCTAAAAAAACAATATAATCACAGACGAAACGACAGGAAAGTAAACATAATGCCTTACTTTGACAATAGAATAACTATAGTATATTATTATCCTGATATGAAACCTGATATTATTGATTCTCTTGTTGATAATGGATATAAAGGTATTATAATTGCAGGAACAGGACTCGGACATGTAAACAAACCTTTATACCCTGCTATTGAAAGGGCTATTAAAAAAGGTGTCTCAATATTTATGACTGTTCAAACATTATGGGGCTATGTTCGTATGTTTGTTTATGACACAGGAAGAGATTTGTTGTCAAAAGGAATTGTGCCTTTGGAAAATATGTTGCCGGAAGTTGCATATATCAAATTAGGATGGACTTTGGGACAAACTGATGACCCTGAAAAAGTAAAAAAAATAATGCTGACTCCTATAAATGATGATATAACTAAACGCGAACCTTATAATGGCTATTTAATATATCAGGGAGGTGTCCCTGAAACAGAAGATTTTATCAGAAAATATCATAAATAAAATCTCTTCGTAGCTCAGTTTGGCAGAGCAACTGACTCTTAATCAGTGGGTCGAGGGTTCGATCCCCTCCGAGGAGACAATCTGATAATAAACACTTATAGTTTTTCAACTAATAAATATCATTTGCTATTTGCATACAATTTGATATATAATTACGAATGCTGTGAGTAAGCCATATAGATAACAATCAACTGATAAATAAAGCTAACAATATTATTTTTATTACTATTTTATATAAAAATGTATTAGTGTCCGACTTAAAATAGAATTAGAACTTATAATAGTAGATTCCTCTCCGCCTCAGGCGAATCGGA
>CAZOSY010000199.1:0-5339 GCA_964582565.1 uncultured Bacteroidales bacterium
TCGTGAAGACGCTTCGCTTAGTTCATACGGAGTTATTCATATTTTTTCCCTTTAGAAAAAATATTTTTAATACAATTTTACAGTAGAGACGAGGCATGCCTCGTCTCTACTAATAAGAATGTAATACAAATAAAATTGTGTGAATGAGTAGTTTTATTTTTTATATATAATATAATCACTTGATATTACGGATGTTATAAGGTTTTATTATTTTTGTATCTCCAAATTTTTAAGAAGTCTAAATTTTTTTTAGTTTATGAATTATTCAGGATAAGATTAGTATCTTTAATAAGCTAAGTAATAATAATTTATGTTTGTTCAGGGATATCATGTTTAAAAAGCGAATCTACAAATTCTTTCCTGTCAAATATTTGTAAATCTTCAATTTTTTCTCCTATCCCAATATATTTAACAGGCACTTTAAACTGGTCGGATATACCAATAACAACGCCTCCTTTTGCAGTGCCGTCTAATTTTGTAAGGGCTAATGCATTTACATCTGTTACTTTTGTAAATTGTTTTGCCTGTTCAAAAGCATTTTGTCCTGTAGAGGCATCTAAAATAAGTAAGATTTCATGCGGTGCATCAGGAATAACTTTTTTCATTACTCTTTTTATCTTGCTAAGTTCGTTCATCAGGTTTACTTTGTTATGTAATCGTCCTGCTGTATCAATAATTACAACATCAATTTTTTTAGCTTTTGCAGAATTCAGAGTTTCAAAGGCAACAGATGCCGGGTCAGCATTCATACCTTGTGCTATGATAGGCACATCTACACGTTTTGCCCAAATTTCAAGCTGGTCAATGGCTGCTGCTCTAAATGTATCAGAGGCACCTAATATAACGCTTTTGCCTGCATTTTTAAATCTGTATGCTAATTTAGCTATTGTCGTTGTCTTTCCAACACCATTTACACCTACAACCATTATGACATAAGGGAGATCTTTTTTGGGAAAATCAAATTCAGTAACATCTTCTGATTTGTTCTCTTCAAGCAATGTTATTATTTCTTGTTTCAAAATTGTATTTAGCTCGTCAAGACCAATATATTTATCCATGGCAACACGTTGCTTTATCCTGTCTGTTATTTTAATAGTTGTTTCAACGCCTACATCAGATGAAATTAAGACCTCTTCCAAATTATCAAGGAAATGGTCATCAACTTTTGATTTGCCAATAATTGCTTTAGATAATTTTGAAAAAAAATTCTTTTTTGTCTTTGACAAACTATTATCTAAATGTTCTTTTTTTTCTTTTTTTGAAAAGATATTTAAAATACCCATTTTTAATAAAATTATGAGTTATGAATTATGATTTTTTTCAATGTTCTTTGTTCTTTGTATTTTGGTTTTTATTTTTAATTAAGTTTTTCTTAAAAATTCATAATAAAAAAATGTAACAGATTTTACTGTTATTTTAATGATAAATAGGGTCATAAAGTTGTCTGATTGCTAAATTACATTTTTTTTTACTCATACGACATTTCTTTGCAAAGATAATGAGGATATTCTCATTATTTTTAATTAATTTTGTCGCACTTACACTAATTGAATTTACAAATTATAATGTTAATAAAATTAGTAAAATATTAGTAAAATAATAGTAAAATAATATTATCTTTGTAAAAAATTATTTTGCTTGAAAATAGATGATTATCTTAAATAGCCATAAAAATAAAAATATAAATAAAAATGTTAGAAGAAGAAAAGATTATTAGAGTAAACATTGAGAAACAAATGAAGTCAGCTTACATTGATTATTCAATGTCAGTTATTGTAGCAAGAGCATTACCTGATGTAAGGGACGGACTTAAACCGGTTCATCGCAGAATTTTATTTGCAATGTATGATTTAGGGCTTTTGTCTAATCATGGTTTTAAAAAATCGGCAAGGATAGTAGGGGAGGTGCTAGGAAAATATCATCCACACGGAGATACTTCTGTTTATTATGCTATGGTTCGTATGGCTCAGCACTGGTCATTAAGATATCCTTTAATTGACGGACAGGGAAACTTTGGGTCTATTGATAATGATAGTCCTGCAGCAATGCGTTATACAGAAGCAAAGTTAAAAAAAATTGCAGAAGAAATGCTCTCTGATATTAATAAAGAAACTGTTGACTTTAAACTAAATTTTGATGATTCTTTAAAAGAACCAATAGTATTGCCTACAAGAATACCTAACCTGTTAATAAATGGTGGCTCTGGTATCGCTGTTGGTATGGCTACAAATATGCCTCCTCATAATCTTACAGAAATAATTAACGGAACTATTGAATACATAAATAATAATGAGATTACTATATCCGAATTAATGAAATATATTAAAGCTCCTGATTTTCCAACAGGAGGCATAATATATGGCTTTGACGGAGTGAGACAAGCTTTTGAAACAGGCAGGGGAAGAATTGTTATGCGAGCCAACTACGATATTGAAGATAACAATGGCAAAGACAGAATTATTGTTACTTCTGTTCCTTATCAAGTTAATAAAGCTGATATGATAGAAAAAACTGCTGACCTTATAAACGATAAAAAAATAGAAGGAATTTCTGATATCCGTGATGAGTCGGGTAGGGAAGGTATTAGAGTTGTTTATGAATTAAAAAAAGATGCTATCACAGATGTTGTAATAAACAATCTTTATAAACAAACTGCTCTTCAAACATCATTTAATGTTAATAATATTGCTCTTGTTAATGGAAGACCTGTGTTGCTTAATTTAAAAAATCTAATTACTCATTTTGTTGCTCATCGTTTTGATATTGTTGTAAGAAGGACACGATATGAACTAAAATTAGCAGAAAAAAGATCTCATATATTAGAGGGCTTGATTATAGCCCTTGACCATATTGACGAAGTAATTAAGCTTATTCGTGCTTCAAAAACACCGGAACAAGCTAAAGACGGCTTAATGCAATCATTTGATTTATCAGAAATTCAAGCCAAGGCAATCCTTGATATGAGATTACAAAAACTTACAGGTCTTGAACGTGCTAAATTAAAAGATGAATATGAAGAAATAAAAAAATTGATTGAACATCTAAAAAGTATATTAGATGACAGGTCATTACAAAAGCAAATAATAATAGATGAACTATTAGAAATAAAAGAAAAATATGGAGATGAAAGGACAACAGATATTACGTATTCTGCTGAAGATTTTAGTGTAGAAGATATGATACCTGATGATGAAGTTGTAATTACTATTTCTCACCTTGGCTATATAAAAAGAACATTTTTAAGAGAATACAAAACACAACACAGAGGAGGTAAGGGTTCAAAGGGCTCTAATACCCGTGATGATGATTTTATTGAATATATCTATACATCTTCTATGCATAACTATCTGTTATTCTTTACAGAACAAGGAAAATGTTTCTGGCTAAAAGTATTTAAAATACCTGATGGAACTAAAATTTCTAAAGGCAGAGCTATACAAAACCTTATTCATATACCAAACAATGATAATGTAAAAGCACTTATTAATGTAAAAAACTTTAAAGACGAGGAATATCTTAATAGCCATTACATTATATTCTGTACTAAAAAAGGAGTTGTTAAAAAGACACCTTTAAAAGCATTTTCTAATCCACGTCAAAATGGAATTATTGCTATAACAATAAGAGATAATGATAATCTGTTAGAGGCAAGACTTACCAATGGAAGTAAAGAAGTATTGCTTGCACTTAAATCAGGAAAAGCTATACGTTTTAATGAAGCAAAAGTTAGATCAATGGGAAGAAACGCAGCAGGGGTAAAAGGAATTACTCCTGCCGGTAAAAATGATAAAGTTATTGGAATGATATGTGTAGAAGATGAAAAATTTGATATATTAGTGGTATCAGAAAATGGTTATGGAAAACGTTCAAATATAAAAGATTACAGAATTACAAATAGGGGAGGGAAAGGCGTTAAAACAATTAATATAACTGAAAAAACAGGTAATCTTATAGCTATAAAGAATGTTACAGATACAGATGATTTAATGATTATAAATGAATCGGGTATAATGATACGTATGGCAGTATCTGACCTAAGAGTAATGGGAAGAGCTACTCAGGGCGTTAGAGTAATTAGACTTAATGAAAATGATATAATTGCCGACGTAACCAAAATAGAAGTTAACAAAGAAAATGGCGATGATGAAATAGAGGACTTATTAACATAATAAATTGCTCACTTTCCGCCTGAGGCGGATAATATCGCCATGTTAAATAAAAATGATTTAACTTGGTAAACTTCGCTAAATTGTTAAAAAAAAGTACAGGTAAATGTAACAATAGAACAATTTAACAATAAGTCTTTTCTGAAAAGTCAAAATTGTGTTATTCCGAATAACGTCATCCTGAACTCGTTTCAGGGTTAGTTGGGAATCTCTAATTTCAATAATATCAAAAGATGCTGAAACAAGTTTAGCATTACAAATAAGTAAATATCTACTTTTGGGAAAGGACTCAACAATGCAACTTTGAGCTTAGTAACTAATTAATAGTAAGCTAATTACGAAAATACAAACAGATGAAAGACGAAATTAATGTTGTATGGACAGGAGATATGACTTTTGAGACAGAATTAAATGGTCATAAATTGATAATTGACGCTGACAAAAAAGTTGGTGGTAAAGATAAAGGACCTAGCCCTAAACCTTTAATGATGCTTTCTTTAGCAGGTTGCACAGGTATGGATGTTATCTCAATTTTAAAAAAAATGAGAGTTGAACCTGATAATTTTAATGTTAAAGTTGAAGGTGAATTAACAGAAGAGCATCCAAAACATTATTATAAAATGCACTTAGTTTATGAATTTACAGGTAAAAATTTACCTTACGACAAATTAGAAAAAGCAGTAAATCTCTCTCAAAATAGATATTGTGGTGTAAGTGCTGTGTATAATAAAGCTATGGAACTAACTTCTGAAATAAAAATTATTAAGAAATAATTTTTTGTCTTACATTCTAATATTTCCAAAATTGCAAATACTGGTTAAATATTATTTTGAGGTGCTGGTAAAAATTAATTTACTTTGTAAGCACAAAATTATTGTTCTCCAATGTAGAAATCAAACTCGTTTACTGTTGCTCAAATTTTATTTATGAAACTTCATCAATATTACGTTTATATTCTGACTAATGTTAACAATACAGTTCTTTATACAGGTGTCACAAATGATTTAGTGAGAAGAGTTTTTGAGCACAGGAAAAAGATTATACAAGACTTTATCTCTAAATACAATATTTCCAAATTAGTTTACCCCAGTGAAATATCCGTCAAGGCGGATTTCACGGGGTGAATTTTGAATTGTTTGATTTTATTGATTTGGCAATAAAAAGAGAAAAACA
>CAZOSY010000200.1:0-5319 GCA_964582565.1 uncultured Bacteroidales bacterium
GATATTAATACTTTACAAAATCAAAAAGATCAAATAAAATTTTTTTCTTTTAATGATAATAAAATCATTTTAATTAAATCAATAAATAATAAAAAAATAAAAGAAGTTAAAATTTTTAATATACTTGGTGAATTGATATATAAAAATGAAAATATTAATGAATATAGTTATAAAATTAATTTTACTGATAAATTTGCAGGTTTATATTTTATAAATATTAAAATTGGTGAACAATTATTTACAAAAAAACTAATTATTTCAAAATTATTTTAATCATAAACTTAAAAAAGGAGGTTATTATGAAAAATCTAAAACTAAAAAAATCAAAAAATATTCTGTTTGCTTTTTTTGTATTATTATTTATTAATAATAATGCTTTTACTCAAAACTGGGCGGGGCAAGGTCAGGGTTTGTTATGGAAAAAGATACATGGTACTAATAATATTATTAAAAATCCTACAATAGGAAATGTAGGTATAGGTGTACAAAATCCTGTTGAAAAAATTGACCTGCTTGGTAATATTAAAATACGTGGAGATGTTATAGAGGAAGAAACATATATAAATAATAATACAGGTATAAACAATAATTTTACAATATATCCTAATCCTGCACAAAATTATTTATTTGTAAAATCTACTAATTCTAATAACAAAGAAGTAAAAATTTTTATTTATAATATTTTAGGCAATTTAGTATTAAAAAAAACGCTTTTAGGAATTTTTAATAATCCATATAAAATAGATTTAAGCTACTTAAACAAAGGTGTATATTTTATTAAAGTTCAAACTAATTCATTTTTTCTTGTAAATAAATTAATAATCATTTAACAAGAAAGGAGGTGCTCACAAAAAAAATAATTAAACTTTAAAATTCTGTTTGTTAACAAATTAAAACTTAAAAAAAATGAAAAAATTCTACAAAATATCATTTGCGTTTTTTATTTTACTTTTTGGATTTAATATTTCTGTTTTTGCACAAAACCTGGTGCCTAATCCGAGCTTTGAGGATACGGTTCAATGCCCAACTGATCAAAATCAAATATACTATGCTGTGGGATGGCTTGAATTTGGAATGTCACCAGATTATTATAACACTTGTGCAACTTATTTTCAGTGTTCTATCCCTAATCACTGGACTGGTTATCAATTGCCAGAGCCAGATGGTACCAATGCTTATGCTGGATTATTTACTAAACAACCTCCCACTATTAATGTCAGAGAATATATTGGGATAAAATTATTGGATACTTTGATAATAGGAAAAGCCTATGATGTATCATTTAAAGTAAGTTTGGCTTATGGCGGCAACCTCGGTATTAATTGTGCTACAAATAATATAGGTGCTTTGTTTTCTACTATTCCTTTTTATTATTCAGGAATGAGTCCAGCTATAGTAAAAAACTATGCTCATATCTATACAACTCAAATTATCACTGATACAACAAATTGGACAACTATTTCCGGCTCATTCGTAGCCGATTCTGCTTATCAATATATAGTAATAGGCAATTTCTTTGATGATACCTTAACATCTCACATCAAATTTTATGATAACGGATATAGTGAATGTGCTTCCTATTATTTTGTAGATAATGTTGTTGTTACAGAAGATACAATGACTGGAATAAATAATATAGAACTACAAAATAAAATTAAGGTTTATCCTAATCCTGCACAAAATTTTATTACCATTGAAATAAACGGCAAATCTTTGAATAATGCACAGCTTAAAATTTATGACCTTTTAGGCATAGTGAAAGATAAATATCCATTAAATAAAAACAAGGAACAAATAAATATATCTCAATATCCGGCGGGGTTTTATCTGCTGGGCATTTCAACAAAAAATAAATATTTTTACAAAAAATTAATTATTAATAAATAAAATTAAAAAAATGAAAAAACAAATTTTAAAAATCAGAAAAAGTCCCGTAATATTTGCTTTTGTAGCAATAGCAATATTTACAGGCAATGTTTTTGGACAAGGTAACCAAAACAACAACGGTAATGGTCTGTGGCAGGCAGCCGGATCAAATACTGTATTTACCAACAGGTATGTTAAAATCAATAACTCTTTATCGGTCCGGGACAAGGTTACAACAGACATCTTACACATTCACCGCTGGCTGCAACTTGGAGACAATACTTTTTATTTTGTTCCTGATATTGCTGGTGTCGATCATATTCGTTCCGATAATGGACGCATTGCTTTAATGGCGGGAGATAATACGACTTTCAATTCCAACATCAAAGTCGGTATCGGCACTACAAATCCCACTGAAAAACTTCATATTAAAGATGGTTCCATATATGTTGAGGGAGAAGGACAGGGAATAATTGTAAATGAAGGAGGACATAAAAGGGTAGGATTGATGAAATATTATGGCCGTGAGGCAGGTATATGGAGAGTCATTAATCAGGATTTTGAAATAGGACGGTTAAATGTTCCCTCTTTGCCAGGTATTCCTACTATTTTTACTACTGATTTATATATTTCAGGAAATGGTTTTGTAGGCATTGGCTTAACAACACCAATGTTTTTGCTTGATGTAAACGGTGATATTGATATATCACAGGCAACAAGTGCATATTTTATTGATGGGAATGCAGTATTAAAATATCGTGGAAATCCTCTTGCAATACCTTCTACAACTAATATTTTTGTAGGTGTAGATGCCGGAAATAATAATACTGAAGGGCAAAGAAATACTTACCTTGGGAATAATGCAGGATTTTCAAACGAAATTGAATCTGATAATACATTTATTGGGTTCAATTCAGGTTACAATACAATTTCGGGTCCCGGAAACACTTTTGTAGGAGTAAACACAGGTTTTCACAATACTACAGGAGAAGGTAATATTTTCGTGGGTGTTGAAACAGGATCTAATAATACTATAGGGGATTATAATACTTTTGTCGGAAACTTAACAGGCTTGCAAAATACTACAGGAAATTCAAATTGTTTTTATGGAAAACATGCAGGTGCCTCCAATACTACTGCATCAGGAAATGTATTCATTGGCACTCACAGTGGTCGCGAGAACACTACTGCATCAGGAAATGTATTCGTTGGTAATCACAGCGGTAGCGAGAACACTACTGGAGAAGGAAATGTGTTCATTGGTAGTCACAGTGGCGAAGATAATGCTGATGGAATTGGGAATATATTCATAGGTTTTCATAGTGGTATTAATACTACATCAACTAACATAAATATATTTTCAGGAAATTTTACGGGGGAACTGAACACAGGTGACACAAACATTTTTATTGGAAGTTATGCAGGCCTGGTAAATGAGGGAACAGGTAATATATTTTTAGGTAATTTTGTGGGAGTGGAACATACCAATGGGGATAACAATACTTATATTGGTCATAGAGCACAAAACCTTGCTTCTGATTTTACAAATACAACTGCTATAGGTGCCAATACAATAGTTACTGCAGATAATACTATGATACTGGGGGATATTAATGTAAATGTAGGCATTGGTTTGTCGGGTGTTACACCTGCTCCGCAAAACACACTTGAAATAAATGCACGTGATATTAATGGAAATGTTGTGTCTGATGCCAGTGGCTTACGTTTTCGCCAGCTTACTTCATCTTCTCCTTTTACTACTCCCGCTCCTCCCGGGGTTCTTTCTGTTAATGAATCTGGTGATGTGATTTATGTTGATGCAGCTGGTGGCGCTGTATTAGGAAATATTTGTAATGGCGATATAAATCTACTACAAAATGACTGGGAAATACCGTTAAATACACATAATTTTGTTTTTTCAGGACAAGGTTATGATTTTATTAACAGTACTATTTTTAATAAAGTAGGAATAGGTACAACTTGTGACCCATCTGCTAAATTAGAGGTAATAGAAAATGCTGGCGTTCCAATCATACCGGGGACTACTGCGTTAAATGTACTTAATAATGATATCATGTCAGATTATTCATTCCCAAATACAATAACTGGAATAAGAAGTACAGTTAATGGAGTTGAAGATATTGTTAGAATTTATCATGTAGCAGGTGATTTTGTTGCTTCCGGATCTGAGTTTAATTACGGCGGACGTTTTGTAGCAACAGATCCATCTCCTATTCAAGCTACAAATTATGGATTATATTCTCAGGCTTTAAATAATAAGATTAATATAGGAATTTACAGTGAAGCAATAGGAACAGAAAATGATTTTAATTATGGGGGATATTTTAGTGCTATTGGTACAGGGAGTTATAATCTTGCTGGTCATTTCGTGGCTAATAGTCAAGGTGTTGTTAATTATGGTGGTTTATTTGAAGCTACTAATGGAATTATTAATATAGGTGGTTATTTTAGTGCTCCTACCTCCGTATGGTTTGGTTATGCAGGTTATTTTAATGGTAATGTTTTCAGAACAGGCACAGATAATTTTACATCTGATACATTATTAAAAGAAAATGAAACCCCGATTGTGGGATTAAATATTGTTAGACAACTACAACCTTATTCATTTAATTTTAAAACAGACGAATTCCCATTTTTAAACTTACCAGTAGGCAAGCAATTTGGATTTGCCGCTCAACAGGTAGATACAGTTTTGCCTGAATTAGTAACAACAGTTATTCATCCCGCACAATATGATACCGTAGGAAATGAAATATCGCCGCAGTTAGAATTTAAAGCATTAAATTATAATGGTTTCATCCCTATAACTATCCGTGCTGTGCAGGAATTAGATTCATCAGTAACAGTTCTTGAACAAACCACACCGCCAAACAAACCAGTATTAATATCACCGGCAGACAGTGCAACAGATGTTCTAATGGATATTACTATTATCTGGCATAAGTCAGTAAGAGCAACAAGCTATACTTTATTTGGAAGAAAAGAAAGGATTGAAGACCATTACAAAGAAACAGGATACTTACCAAACGGAGGAATAGAAAGAGAAAAAGAATGGGATGTCATAACAAATGTTACAGATACCTTTCTTACTCTTACTCTTCCTGATTATTGTGAAACATACAGCTGGTATGTAACAGCACTTAATGATGCAGGGGCAAGCACTATGTCAGATATATGGTCATTTACTGCAATAACACCGGAAATGCCCGAGCCGCCAATACTCTCATCATCGGCAAATGCCAGTGTTGATTTGCCTTTGGCTAATACATTTATATGGAACAGAGCAGAACGTGCCAGTGAATATCAATTATATATCTCTGCAGACACAGGAAGTATAAATCTTGTAAATGTAATATATCCCAGAGATACATTTACTGTGGCAAGTGTTTTTGATTATAATACAACATATTACTGGTGGGTTGTTGCATCTAA
>CAZOSY010000201.1:0-5316 GCA_964582565.1 uncultured Bacteroidales bacterium
TCTCATAATATTTAGAAACGACTTTATCTGAATTTTTAAATTTAGTCGGACACTAGTAATAATTTATATAAATTTGCCACAAAATTACTATTATAAAACAATTTATTTATTTTTAATTTACAAAAACTTGTGCTGAACTTGTTTCAGTATAAAAAACACAATGAAAAAAAAATATTATTTGCTTATGTTATTACCAGTAATAGCTTGTAACAATAATTTAGACAAGCCAAAACAGACAAAATTAGAATATCCAAAGACAAAAAAAACAGATGTTGTCGATAATTATTTTGGGACTAAAGTTGCTGACCCGTATCGTTGGCTTGAAGATGACAATTCAGAAGAGACAGCAGAATGGGTTAAACAACAAAACGCATTAACTTTTGATTATTTATCAAAAATTCCTTTTCGTGAAACAATAAAAAAACGATTAACAGAGATATGGAACTATCCGAAATACGGAGTTCCATTCAAAAAAAAGAACTTTTATTTCTTTTTTAAAAATGATGGAATGCAAAATCAAAGTGTACTTTATATGCAAGATGGATTAAAAGAAAAACCATATATATTACTTGACCCCAACAAATTTTCAAAAGACGGAACAACAGCATTGGCTGGACTTAGTATATCAAAAGATGCTAAATATTTAGCTTATTCTATTGCCAAAGGTGGCTCTGACTGGAACGAAATCTTTGTGCTCAATATTAAAACAAAAAAAATACTGGACGATAATCTTAAATGGGTTAAATTTTCAGGCATGGCATGGTATGGTAATGGATTTTATTATAGCAGATATGACGAGCCAAAAAAAGGAACAGAACTGCAACAAAAAAATGAATATCATAAAGTATATTTTCATAAAACAGGAACTTCTCAGAATGATGATAAACTTATTTATGAAAACAAAAAATATCCGTTAAGGAATTATGTTGCACAAACTACTGAAGACCAAAGATTTTTGTTGTTGTATGAAACAGAAACAACAGATGGTAATGCTTTGTATTATAAAGATTTAAACAAACATGAAACCAATTTTAAATTAATAGCAAAAGGATTTGATTATGAATATAGTGTAATTGATAATATTGATGATTTATTACTAATACGGACAAATGACAATGCTCCGAAATATCGTGCAATTTTGATAGACCCGGCTAATACTGAAACAAGTTCAGCACAAGTTACTGAATCAGGCGACTGCCTGACAGCACAAGTTGTTGAAGAAAAAAACCGGAACACAATAATTCCTGAAAAAGAAGATGTTTTACAAAGCATATCTTTGGTTGGCGGTAAAATTATTGCTGAATACATGAAAGATGCAAGCAGCAAAGCTTTTGTATATAATATGGATGGAAATGTGGAAAAAGAAATCAAACTACCGGGAATTGGCTCTTTGAGTGGCTTTAGTGGCAAAAAACAAGATAGCATTGCTTTCTGTTCTTTTACATCATTTACTTTCCCATCAACAATTTATAAATATAATGTTAATACAAACATTTCTGAAATCTATATAAAGTCAGCAATTGATTTTAATACTGAAGAGTATGAGACAAAACAAATATTTTATAAAAGTAAAGACGGAACAAAAATTCCAATGTTTATTACATATAAAAAAGGTATTAAATTAAACGGGAAAAATCCAGCAATGTTATATGGCTATGGCGGGTTTAACATAAGCATTACACCTGGTTTTAGTATAAGCAGATTAATATTTCTTGAAAATGGAGGCATATATGCTGTGCCAAACATAAGAGGCGGTGGTGAATATGGCGAAGAATGGCATAAGGCAGGAACAAAATTACATAAACAAAATGTGTTTGATGATTTTATTGCAGCAGCAGAATATTTGATTAAAAAAAAATATACTTCTCCTGATAAGCTCGCAATATCCGGCGGTTCTAACGGCGGCTTACTTGTAGGTGCCTGTATGACACAACGTCCTGATTTATTTAAAGTTGCTTTGCCTGCTGTTGGTGTTATGGATATGTTACGATTTCATAAATTTACTATTGGCTGGGCATGGGTAGGTGACTATGGCTCAAGCGATGACTCTGTCCAGTTTAATAACCTGATTAAATATTCACCACTTCATAATATTAAAAAAGATGTTAATTATCCTGCTACTCTTGTAACTACAGCAGACCATGATGACCGGGTTGTGCCTGCTCATTCTTTTAAATTTATTTCAACATTACAGGAAAAACAAAAAGGTGATAATCCTGTTTTAATTCGTATTGAGACAATGGCAGGACACGGAGCAGGCAAACCTACCAGAAAATTAATTGACCAGGCTACAGATATTCTGTCTTTTACTTTTTATAATTTAGATATTGAACCAAAAAAATAATAATAAATGACTAATAAATATAATGAGCCGGTATATTCAAAAAATGTTATTGAAATGCTCACTGTGGCAAATGATTTTTGTTTGTTTATAGAAGAAACAGATAAATATACAAAAGAAGATTTTTTACTTTATATGCAAAAAATATGCCCTCTTCTTTATTTAAAAGCTTCTTTATTACCTGCTCTAAATGTTGAAGATGAGACAGATAACGAACATTTTGTTACAGAAGAGCAATGGCAAAATGTTTTTGATACTTTGAAACAAAAATTTAGTTCAGACGATTTATACTGGTATATTGATAATTATTCTGATGCGAAAAAAAAAGATATAAAACATGAAAAATCAAGTTTAGCAGAAGATTTTGCTGATATATATCAGGATTTGAAAGATTTTGTCCTTTTATATCAAAAAAATATTAAAATATCTAAAGAAAGTGCTGTCTGTGAATGCAAAAAACTCTTTGAAACACATTGGGGATATAAGATAGTGAACATACAAAAAGTTATTCATTATCTTTTATACTGAATTTAGGGTTTTGTAATTTTACGAATATACTAATAAATTTTTAAAGTCAGGTCTTAAAAATTGCAAAAAAATAATACAAATGCTTGAAAAAACAATGAGAAAAACCAAATTGGTATTTCAGATATGACTGAACACAAATAAAACAAATATCAGCATAAAAATTTTTTACAATTAAAAATTAAATTTGACAAATAATTAAAAAAAAGTTGTATATTTACATTTTAAAAAAGATATAAAAAAATGGAAACAATTATAAAAAAAGGTGCAAAAAAAAATAGTATTAATCAAATATTAAAAAAAATTTTATCTATAAAAGGTATTGATGCTTATAAATATTGTGGAATAATTAAATTAAAGCAAGACCCTTTATTAATTCAAAAAAAATTAAGACATGAGTGGAAATAATTTATTTCTTGATACTAATATTATTCTTTATCTTTTTTCTGGTGATAGAACTATTGCTAATTTAATAGATGAAAAACAAATATATATTTCTTTTATAACCGAACTGGAATTATTAGGATATAAAGAAATTCAAGATAATGAACTTGGAAAAATCAATACTTTCTTATCAGAATGTAAAATAATAAATATTAATAGTACCATTAAAAACAATACAATATTTATAAAAAGAAAATATTCATTAATGCTTCCTGATTGCATTATTGCAGGCACATCAATGTTTTTAGGTTTCCCACTTATTACAGCAGATAGGGATTTTAAAAATATAAATGAAATCAATTTAATCCTTTATGAAAAATAATTTTATACTGATTATTTTTTTATGACCAAACAGCAATAAAACAGGGCTTATCATAAAACTTTTTTAATTTATAATTAAAAAAAATTGCAATTATTAAAAAAACTTAAAAAAGCCATTAAAATTATGAGAAAATTAAAAAAATAACACAAATAGTTTCTGTTATTTTAGCAGTAATTATTTTATTACCAAGTTGTGTAAGCACAACTTTGATACAATCGGAACCAAATGGAGCCAAAGTATATCTTAATGGTGGAACAGTAGGCAAAACTCCTTATACTATGCGTGATACAAAAATTATTGGGAGTTGTACTGCTGTAAGAATAGAAAAAGATGGATACGAGACCTTTAATACCGCTATTTGCAGAAATGAAAAAGCAGATGTAGGAGCAATAATATGTGGATTTTTTGTTCTTGTCCCTTTTTTATGGACTATGAAATATAAACCAACTCATTCTTATGAGTTAACGCCTGTTTCAAATATTCAAAGATAAGAAAGCAATAAAAAAACAAAGTATAAATTGTTTGCCTTATTTTTTTAGTTTATTTTTTTTTAGTTTTCTAAGTTTTTTTTGATATTTTCTTGCATTTATCAGATGTTGTCGTAATGTTTTAGCAAAATTATGATACCCTGAAAAATCTTCTTTAGCACAGAAATACAAAAATTTATGTTTTTCATAATTTAAAACCCTGTCTATACTTGTTGATGTTGGTAAACAAATAGGACCTGGCGGTAATCCTGTATATTTATAAGTGTTATAAGGCGAATCAATCGTAAGATGTTTTTTTAATACTCTGTTTATAGTAAAATCACCAATAGCAAATATTACACTAGGATCTGCCTGTAACAGCATATTTTTGTTTAGTCGGTTAATATAAACTCCTGCAATTCTTGACATTTCATCTGTCTTTCTTGTTTCCTGCAATACTATTGAAGCCAATATTGAGATATTTACAGGCGTCAGATTCATCTTTTTTGCTTTTTCTATTCTCTCTCTATTCCAAAAATTATTGTATTCTCTATACATTCTTTCAACAAACTGTTTGGCAGATGTGTTCCAGTAAAACTCATAAGTATTGGGAATAAATAAAACAATAGAATTTTCAGGACTCAGATTAAATTTATGTAAATATTCTGAATCATTAAGCAAACTGATTAAAGACAATGAATCTGCTTCAATTTGTTTTGCTATTCTTGATACAAGCTGCTGTTTTGTTCGTATATTATTAAATATTAATCTTACAGGTTCTTGTTTCCCTGAACGCAATAAACTTATAAGTTCATTATTGCTCATATTTGCTTTGATAAGATATTTTCCGGGATAAATTTTTGTATAATCTCTCTTTTTGGCAAGCCATTTAAAAGAATTTGTATTAATTAGAATATCTTCTTCTTTTAAATTATTAATAAGATTATCAAAATTTGAATTGCTGTGTATAAACAAATAGGTTGTTTGTTTGTCTTTAAGAAATACATTAGGTTTGTAAATAATATTATAAAGTTTATAACCAATTATACAGCAACAAATAATTATTAGTAAAAAGAAAAAAAATATTATTCTTTTAAACAAATATTTCTTTTTTGATTTTTTTTTATGTGGCATTTTTTTTAAGATAAAAGTAAAGAAGATGGTTCTTATATTCCAAAATCCGTTTTATGCGAATAATTATTTTGGTAATGATTAGG
>CAZOSY010000202.1:0-5315 GCA_964582565.1 uncultured Bacteroidales bacterium
ATAAATTGTTAATAAAAATTGTTTAAATTATTTTTTTTAACCATAGAATTCGGATCATTCCATTCAGTCGGGCTACTGACCGATACTTCAACAATCAGGCATCAGTCGGGCGCCTGACCGAACTGCCTGATGACGTTGTTAAGCACAAGTTCAAAGCACAAAATTTATAATTCATAATTTTTTCTTGTTGCAGTCATTGTTTCATTAGTCATTTAACAACATAATAATTTTATCTTATCAACCAGAACTTTTGATAATTTTATTTTTGATTCAATTGTCCATCCTGCAATATGAGATGATAATACAACATTATCCGAATTAATAAGATATTGAAAAGCATTAGGAAAATTATCTTTTTGTAAACTTTCAAACGAGATATTTTCATACTCAATAACATCCAAAGCAGCACCAGACACTTTTTCTGATTTTATATTTTTAACTAAATCATTGGTTTTCACTACTTTACCACGAGAAGAATTAATAATATAAATATTTTTTTTAAACTTATTAATAAATTCATTATTAATCATATAAGTTGTTTCTTCAGTTAAAGGAACGTGTAAACTTAATATATCGGATTTTTTAAAAATTTGTTCCAATGTATTTTCAGTAACATATTCGTCAGAATAATCAAATTTATATTTATCATAAGCAATCACATTGGCTTCAAATCCTTTTAATCGTTTAGCAAAAGCCATGCCCGTATTTCCATAACCAATAATGCCAATGGTCTTGCCTTTTATCTCAATGCCTCTGTTTTCTTCTCTTAACCATATTCCTTTTCTTATCTGATTATTTGCTCTGCAAAGATTGTTAAATAAAGCTAACAGCATTCCAAGCACATGTTCACCAACAGCATCTCTGTTGCCTTCGGGAGAGTTGAGACAAGCAATGCCTTTGCTTTTTGCATATTTGACATCAATATTTTCCATTCCTGAACCAACACGTGCAATAAATTTTAAGTTTGTTGCCTTGTCAATAATATTTTTATCAATATTTATTTTACTTCTTATTATTATGCCAAAATATTTATTAATACATTTCTCAAAGTCCTTTTTTGTATATAAAGGAAAATAATCACATTGAAATCCTAATTTAGACAAATCCTGTTCTAAACAAGGATGAGCAGTATCAATAAAAAGAACTTTCCGGATATTATCTGTCATAATTTTATTCAGTTTAAAGAAATTTTATATGTTTTTATACTAGTGTCTGACTAAAGATAATAAAATCAATACAATTATTAATTTTTCTTATTCATTGATATATAAAGTTAATGATGCAAATTTATAAATTTTCGGGAATTATTTAAAAATATAAAAACATACAAAAAAATATCTGAATATGATGATTTTCAATTATCTTTACCTTTTGATTAAAAATTAAGGAAATTTAAGATTTTTTCTATTGTAAACAATTGAAAAAGTATTATTTTTATTCAAAAATAAGATTGTAAATCTGCTTGGGCTAGGATATAACTAAAAAGTAAAAAAATATATAATTTTATAAAGTATGAAAACACTGAAAATTAACAAAACTTATATACTTTTTTTGTTTTTGATAATAATCTCTTGCAATACAGACAATGAAAACGAATATTTACAAAAGGGAAATACTATTGTTAAAGACTTTAATCCTCTTATTAACTGGAATATTAATATTAATGGAAAAAAAACAAGAAAATCTCTCATTGACAAATTAATATATTTGGATTATACCAATGCTATTAATGGATTTTCAATACCATCTGTTAATCAAACACAAAAGGGGATTTTCACTTTTCATTTTTATATAAAAAACAGTGATACAAAAGCCAAAAAATTTTATTACAAAATATTTTATCAAAACGAATCTTATAAATTTCCTGAGACAGATAAAGAGAATCCACAAAAAGAAAACAAATTTGCTTATGAAAATTTTTACGGCAGTTGGAAAGATACAAATAAAAAATTTGCTGTAACAGACTTAATTTCTAATGATAATGATTTTCATATCATAACAGATTCTTTCTGTATTACAGGAAACCCAAGAAATGAACAAAGATATTATACTGATAATAAAAATGAGAGATGGAAAAAAAATCCAAGAGTAGGAAATTATAGCTTCTTATTAGTTGTTACATCAGAAGAAAACATACAAAAAAATAAAATCCCTGTTTATATACAGGATATTAGCAAAAAAAATAATGAAAAGTTTGTTAATCCATACTATTACTTTTTATATGGCAATGGAACCAAACTTTTGAATACAGTAATCTGTAAAAATAAGAACATACTCAAAGTTATAGCAAGACCTGATTTGGGCAAAGGAATATATATTAATCCTAATAATTTTGATAGTAATGAATTTAAAAAATATTGGACAGATAACTGTGGACAAAGCCCGTATCTTTATAATAATGCTATTTTTCAGCAATTTATCCCTTATATTAACCCGTCAGCAAAAATGAACAATATTCCTGTTATTGCAGATGTTTTAAAAGATAATTATTCTAAAAAGGACTATAACTGGAACAAAAATTTTTATAAAAAAGAAGAGTTAATAGCTATATTACCTTCTGTTGCTAAGGTTCCTTGTAAAACAGTGTTTTCCGACAATAAAAATCATACAATAAGTATAAAAAATCCTAAAACTTCATTTGGGAAATGGGAAAAAGAAAATACAGGCATAATAACACGGCATGGCTTTACTTATGGAAAATACACTATTAAAGCAAAACTTTCGGAACTTCTTAATAAAAACAAAATGTGGAATGGGTTGACAAATACAATGTGGCTATTTACACAGAGCTTGTCAGAATGGAATTACAGACGTTCCTGCGATAAAGAAGGATATCTTGAACATTATTATGGCGGACGTAATGATAACAGAGTTAAAAATGTTGGCTATTCTGAAATAGATTTTGAAATACTAAAAACAATTACACACTGTCCTTCATATCAATTTCCTCCTGTATATAATTACAGTACTGATAATCAATATGATATTAATAGATGGAATGTTCCTATGCCCGAAGAAATTTTAGATAATGGCAATAAAATAGTAGTATCTTGCACTAACTGGGATATGGCTTGCTGGCAACCGAAAAATTTTGATGTTGGTTGTCATCAAATAACATACAAAGACAAAACTTTTTACTCTCACAGGTGGGACCATTGGTATAGAGCCCTTAATCAAAGAATATTTGAAGATGATGACACGCTTTTTGCTTCTGAATATTATTATTTTCAAATAGACTGGCAACCTGAAAAAATAATATGGCGTATAGGACATGAAAAAAACCAGTTAAGAGTTGTTGGTTATATGGACAATACTGTTACTTCTATACCTGATAATCAAATGCTGCTAATAATAACTCAGGAATTTCACAATACTAAATGGTGGATTGGCTCACCATATAAACAGGAAAATATACCTTTCCCAAAAAATGATATTAAAGGTGAAATATTTGAGTTTACTATAGAATAAGGACTTTTTAAACTTTTATAAAATATTTTATCAAAATCATTACCGGGCAGAATATATATCTAACGCATTTGGTAAATAATCAAGATTAATATATTGTTTGCAGTTTTTGCCATCAAAATTTTTATCCTTGCAATTTCTCATTATAGTTAACAAAGAAAAATAATTATGTGAAATAAATTTGCCGGAATATATTTTAAGTATTTCATAATATTTTGGGTTATAATCTTTTTTATATTCTGCAAAATCAATGTTTGCTTTTATATTATATGTAGAGTCATTAAATTCAATTAGTTTTAAGTCAAAACGCCAATCCCTGTTATATCTCAACACTTGAGTGGGCTTATGCGAATAAAAATTACCGATAATAAAATCATCAGTTGTTTTTAATGTGTCCAGTCCGAATACAATGCCTTCTGAGTCAGGATTATTTTTAAAACAGGAAATAAAATTTTTCTGTAAAACATTGTATTTCAGGATATTATAATGATATTTTTTATTGTTTTTGTCTTTACAAATTGTTAATATAACATCAAAAGGATAATGTTTTAAGAATTTTGAAACTATAATTTTAGTGTCAAAGTTTTTATTATCCCATTGGTTATTTTGATTTTTGGCTAATGACAGCCATGATTTTTCGTCAAAATTTAACAAATTCCATTTACCGTCATCTGAAATAATTAACAATTTTGTTTTTTCATCACTGTTTAATTTAACAGGATAAAATCTGTCATTATTATTTATAATTTGCTCATTTATTTTTTTTGATTTCCAAATATATCTCAGATATATTTTTTGCTGATTTTGGTTTTTATTACAAGAGAAATCAAAAGCTTGGAATTTTGCCAGATAAGTTGCTTTGTCTTTGTTCCCAACAAAAAGTATTTCATCAAAAGCATCTCCGTCAAAATCACCAACAACAATATTTTTATAATTCCAATATATCTGATTTTTATCATTAATTATAGAAATTTTTTGGAATTTTTTATATTTATCACAAAAGACATATATAGATTGTTTGGATGATTTAAAGCATATTATCTTATCCAGATTGTTTTTATCTTTAAAAAAGTTTCCTTTTATAATTCTGCTGTCAGGTGTTATTTCTTCATTTTTTTGTTTTGGATTATCGGAATTATTAATAAAAGATACAACGTTGTTATTATTAATTTCTGTTTTATGAAAATATACTGTATTAAAGGGAGGAAAGTTGGACTTTATATTTGCCTTAGGCAAAGTATCTTTGGTAAGGTCGCATAATACAGTTTTACCTCTTTCATGTTTTTCGTTACCAAACACGACAAAAAAATCATCTGTCAGAATTTTTGTATTGCTATTGTTCCATACATAAACTTGTATTTTATAATCAGGTAATATTTTTATATCTTTTAAATTAAAATCGCCACTGACTTTAAACCATTTCCCTGATTTTATTTTATGTTTTTTGTTTATTCCTACTGCTTTCCATAAAATGCCATGATTATTTTTATCAGTAATAGAAAACACATAAGCAAATTTCAATTCATTAGTATGCGGAAATACATATATCCATGCACTTAAACTTGCTTTTGTCAAATTTTCTATTCCTATTTCCTGTGCTGCCTTTTCTATAACAATACTAAAACTGTTTTTACCAAAAACTTTTGAACTATATTGTCCTGAATGAGCAATTTTTTTATAGAGTTGGTTCTTATCATATTTATCGTTTTCAAAGTCAATATAAATTGTATTGGCATTAAGATAATCTGTATAATTATATACTTTATCATGTGAAGTTAAAATACCATGTGGAGTTAGAATACCAAAAAATTGTTTTATGTTTGATTTAAACAAAAAAGCTATAATTAGCA
>CAZOSY010000203.1:0-5294 GCA_964582565.1 uncultured Bacteroidales bacterium
TTTATTTGGATTATTCTCGCATTTTAATATTTATATTCAAGGTTTAACAGGAGCTAGTGCACAGGATTTAACAGTTATAAATTTATCAAAAGCTCATTTGCCTTTTCAAAACGAATCATTTATTGACAGATTAGAAATAACATCTTATCGTTTAATATTTTTTATATCACATCTGATTTATCCACAAAAATTATCAGTAATATATTCAATGTCATTATTTTATCCAGTTAATTTACCAAAATCTTTTTGTATTTATCCTGTAATAGTTGTATTAGTTGCTGTAATCAGCTTATATTCACATAAATATACTCATATTGTTCTTGCATCAGTATTGTTTTATTTAATTACAATTTTTCCTGTGTTGGCTATGCAGGGAAGTGAGACAAGTCTTTTGTCTGACCGTTATACTTACATTCCTTGTATAGGATTGTTTTTCTTAATAGGAATTGGATATAAAAAAATTATTGAGAAAAGATTAAGATTAAAAATTATATTTTCAGTTATATTAACAGGATATATATTATTTCTTTCAATATCTGCTTTTAAACAAACAAAAATATGGAGAAACAGTTTAACATTATGGGGCAATGCAATTAAAGAATGCCCTTCTGAAGCTATTGGATATTATTCCCGTGGGAAAGCAAAGAAAGAAATGAACGACTTTAAACAAGCCATTGATGATTATAACAAAGCTGTTAAACTAAAACCCTGCTTTTTTGGCGTATATATTAGCAGAGCAGATGCAAAATGTGAATTAAAGGATTATAATGGAGCAATAAAAGATTTTAATAAAGTTATTGAATTAAAGCCAGATTATTTAACAGCATATATTGGTCGTGGAAATGCTAAAATAGGATTGCAAGATTACAAAGGCGCAATAAAAGATTTTAATAAAGTTATTAAGTTAAGGACAAATTATACGGCAGCATATTATAATCGTGGGAATACTAAATATATTTTACAGGATTATAAAGGAGCAATAAAAGATTTTAATAAAGTTATTAAATTAAGACCCAATTACTCAAAAGTATACAATAATAGAGGAAATATTAAATATATTTTACAAGATTATAAAGGTGCAATAAAAGATTTTAACAAGGTTATTAAATTAAAACCAGATTATCCAGAAGCATATTATAATCGTGGACTTGCTGAATTTGGGCTATTACGTTATAGCGAAGCAATGAAGAATTTTAATAAAGCTATTAAATTAAAACCAGATTATGCAAAAGTATATTATAAACAAGGACTTGTTCAAGGTGTTTTCCAAAATGACAGTAAAGCAGTAGCTGATTTTAATAAAGCTATAAAATTAAATCCTGATTATACAGATGCGTATTTTAATCGTGGAATAGCAAGATATAATTTACATAATGTTAATGGTGCCTGTAATGACTGGCGTAAAGCCATTCATCTTGGAGATACATTAGCTAAAAAAATGATTCAGACATATTGTAAATAATTTGTTTATATATATAGTTTTGATAAAAATATTTAATTTGGTTTATGGATAGACATCAGACAGATATTAAACGAAAAAATAAGAATATTATTAAAACTGACAATTTTGGTAAATCCAAGAAAATAATTGTTTTGTCTGCTATTGTTTTATTAACAATAATTATTTTTTCAACCTCAATAAATAATAGTTTTTTAACCAACTGGGATGATCAGGAATATGTTATTAATAATAATCATATAAAAGAACTTTGCTGTCAAAATATTAAAAAAATTTTCAGTTCCTATTATTTGGGAAATTACCAACCCTTAACAATTTTGTCTTATTCAATTGAATATCAATTGTTTGGATTAAATCCGAAAGCTTTTCATGTTACTAATCTTATTTTACATTTATTAAACCTTATACTTGTGTTTCAATTGATTTATCTGTTAACTCGCAGGATAGAACCATCAATAATAGTAGCATTATTTTTTGCAATACATCCTATGCATGTAGAATCTGTGGCATGGATTTCAGAACGTAAAGATGTTTTATATTCATTTTTTTACATAGGATCATTGATAGCCTACATCAATTATTTAAAAAAATCAAAAAAAACCAAATATTTACTATATTCGTTATCATTATTTGTTTTTTCGTTGCTTTCAAAGTCAATGGCAATAACATTGCCTTTAATATTGATACTTATTGATTATTATTATAAAAGAAAGTTCAACAATAAAGTTATTATTGAGAAAATACCATTTTTTGTTTTATCTATACTTTTTGGAATTATCGCTATATTATCACAAAAAGCTAGTGGTGCTACTGATATTTCACCTTTGTTTTCTTTACTGGATAGAGTATTTATTGCGGGCTATGCAATAATGTTTTACATTGTTAAGATGTTCGTTCCTTTCAAACTTTCTGCTTTACATTATTATCCTATAAAAGTAAATGGAGCATTACCTTATGAATATTATATTGCTTTTGTTGTTATTGTGCTAGTAATATTATTGGTATATAGGATGAATAAAAGTAATAGTTTTAGAAAAGTTTTGATTTTTGGTATGTTATTTTTTTTAATAACAATTTTTTTAGTACTTCAAATAATTCCTATTGGTAATGTTATTACAGCAGAGCGATATACATATATTCCATACATAGGATTATTTTTTATAATAGGACAATCATATTGTTATCTGGTTGATAATAAGAATTTTGGAAAAAAAATAAAACCTTTTTTGATTATTTTACTAATTGGATATACAATATTTTTTTCAATAACAACATTTAATAGAAACAAAGTATGGAAAAATGGGATAGTTTTGTTTTCAGATGTCATTAAAAATTATCCATTTATATGTCATGCTTATTGGGCAAGAGGAATAGCTAGATATAATAAT
The DNA here is from genome assembly GCA_964582565.1 of uncultured Bacteroidales bacterium. Taxonomy (GTDB): domain Bacteria; phylum Bacteroidota; class Bacteroidia; order Bacteroidales; family CAZZDX01; genus CAZZDX01. Next base: position 2,848 of record CAZOSY010000203.1, read on the forward strand.
AATGATTTTAAAGGATCTATAGATGATTATGACAAATCTATTGAATTAAACCATAATTATTTGAAAGCATATAATAATCGCGGAAATGTTAAGTATATTGTAAAAGATTATTATGCATCTATAAAAGATTTTAGCAAAGCCATTAAATTAAAACCAGATTATCCAGAAGCATATTATAATCGTGGACTCGCTGAATTTGGGTTATTACGTTATAGCAAAGCAATGAAAGATTTTGAAAAAGCTATTAAATTAAAACCAGATTATGCAAAAGCATATTATAATCAGGGACTTGTTCAAGGTGTTTTCCAAAATGACAGTAAAGCAGTAGCTGATTTTAATAAAGCTATAAAATTAAATCCTGATTATACAGATGCGTATTTTAATCGTGGAATAGCAAGATATAATTTACATAATGTTAATGGTGCCTGTAATGACTGGCGTAAAGCCATTCATCTTGGAGATACATTAGCTAAAAAAATGATTCAGACATATTGTAGATGATATTTTTTTATAATCTTATCTGTCAGATAAACTTGTGGTTTTACAACTTTAAATTAACTTTGCATACTTTTTAATAGAATAAAATATATATTATTATGGCTGATACTTCAGATTTTAAAAATGGATTATGTATTGAATTTAATAATGATTTATGTATTATTACTGAATTCCAACATGTAAAACCCGGTAAAGGTCCTGCTTTTGTAAGAACCAAACTAAAAAATATAAAAACAGGAAAAGTTATTCAAAATACTTTTACATCAGGAGTTAAAATTAATATAGCAAGAATTGAAAGAAGATATTATCAGTTTTTATATAGTGATGATATTGGCTACCATTTTATGAACTCTGAGACCTTTGAACAAATCCACTTTGATAAAAGATTAATTAATACACCAACTTTGCTAAAGGAAGGTCAGGAAGTTGAAATTTTATTCCATTCTGATACTGAAATGCCTATTTCGTGTGAATTGCCTCCTTTTGTAACAATGAAAGTTGTTTATACTGAGCCGGGCGAAAGAGGAAATACAGCTAACAATGCTCTTAAACCAGCCAAAGTGGAAACAGGTGCTAACATTAATGTTCCTTTGTTTATTAATACAGGAGAAACAATAAAAATAGATACGCGAACATGTTCTTATTCCGAGAGAGTGAGAAAGTGAGAGTGAGAAAGTGATATTTGTATATATTATAGTATTAAAACACAAGTATCAAAAATTAAACTGAAAACAGGAAACTTTTATCTTGTTAAAAACATAAATAAATGAAATTAGAGTTAACTTATAAACTAAAAGAAATTGCTAAAATATTAAATGCAAAATTTGTTGGCGACCCCGACACTATTATTAAAGGAATTAATGAGATTCATAAAGTTGAAAAAGGAGATTTAACTTTTGTTGACTTACCAAAATATTATGATAAAGTATTAAAATCAAAAGCTAATACAATAATTATTAACAAAAAAGTTGATTGTCCTGATGGTAAAGCTTTAATCTTTTCAGATGACCCTTTTCAAGATTATATTATTTTGGTCAAAAAATTTCATACATTTAAAAAATGCGATATTCCTGTAAGCAAAAATGCTGTAATTGGAAAAGATACAATAATTCAACCTAATGTTTTTGTTGGAAACAATGTTAAGATAGGAAAAAATTGCATCATACATTCAAATGTAAGTATTTATGATAATTGTATAATTGGTAATAATGTTGTTATTCATTCAAATACTGTTATTGGAGCAGATGCTTTTTACTTTAAAAAAAGGACAGATTATTATGATAAACTTATATCCTGCGGAAGAGTGATTATAAAAGATAATGTAGAAATAGGAGCTTGCTGCACAATTGATAAAGGTGTATCTGGTGATACAATTATTGGGAAAGGCACAAAATTAGATAATCAAATTCAGGTTGGACACGATACTGTTATTGGAAAAAACTGTCTTTTTGCTTCACAGGTTGGTATTTCAGGTGTAGTTACTATTGAAGATGATGTAATTTTGTGGGGACAAGTTGGGGTTCAAAAAGATTTAACCATTGGAAAAGGTGCTGTAGTATTAGGACAATCAGGTATAGCAAAATCTCTTAAAGGAAATAAAACCTATTTTGGCTCTCCTGTTCAGGAAGCAAAAAAGAAAATGAAAGAATTATTTCTTATTAAAAAACTTCCCGAAATAATTGAAAATCTAAAATAATAATTCATAATTTTGTTGTTTTTGTAACTATTGAAATTTTTCTGGAAAATCAAAACTAACCCAACCAATATTGTCTGTTTCCATAGCCAACAAGCTGTTGAAAAATATTTAAAAGGATTTTTATTGAACTAAAAAAAACTGCCAAAAGAGTTAACCCAACTTATTAGTTACACAAACCAAAAATCAACAATTTAGCAATTTAACCTGAATAATTCACAAATTCATCCAAAAAGTTTGTAAATTACACATATTC
>CAZOSY010000204.1:0-5269 GCA_964582565.1 uncultured Bacteroidales bacterium
TCCATCATATAGAATACATGCCTTATGGTGAAAACTTCTTTGAAAAACGAAGCCACTGGGCTACGCGCTATAAGTTTAACGCTAAGGAAAAAGATGAAGAAACAGGACTGTATTATTATGGAGCAAGGTATTATACACCGGATTTGGGTCTTTGGCTGAGTGTGGACCCGCTATCTGATGAACGCCCGAATTTATCGCCTTATAATTATTGTCAGAATAATCCGGTAATATTAACTGATCCGACAGGGGCTTTGGATGCCCCAATCTATGATCCAGATGGAAATTTAATGGGTACAGACGATGAAGGGTTACAAGGCAAGGCTATCGTAATGGACAAAGATAAATTCTCACAAGGAATGAAACACGAAGATGCCTTGAAGAACAGTAAAGGTTATGAAGGATTAAAAGATGATGCAGCCAAAAAGAATTTTGCAACGAGTTATAGTAGCCTACCAAGCAGACATGATTATGATGGAAAACTAACACTTGATGAAGCAAATTCTTGGTATAACAAAGGAGGCGGAAAACCTTTATTTGTTGATGCTTCCAAGATTGATTTATCACCAGTGAAGAAATCAGATTTTAGTAAAATTGGTGATTCTTTTTATAAGAATTTTGCATTTACTACAAATACTGAAACAGGTTTAATTTATGGTAATATCAAGCTAACACTAATGAATGATAAAGGTGTTATTAAGCTTGGTGGAGCAGGGAAATTATTAGATAAATATAACTTTGATTACAAAGGCGGTGTGACAAACATACCAAGAAATATTGCCACTTGGATTGGTAAACAAAAAGCAGGCAAAGGAACTAGCTATAATATTTTTAATTATGGAACAGGAACGGTTAAATAATCAATTATGCTTTACAGACTAATATGTAGTGTTTTCTTTTTTCTCTTTTTGAGTAGTTGTAATACTTCATTTTTTAAAGATGATTTATCCCAAATACTTGGCGTAGAGAAAGTAGAAATAAAAAATAGCCAAACGCTTGATGAGTGGGCAGGAATGCAAGGAGATGGTTTTATATTAGAAATTTATGACCTTTCAGAAAAAACTGTACAGGCTTTTAAAGACAAACCGCTAAAAAACCTTCCTGATAAAAAAGAGGAAGGTAAAGAGTGGAAAAAATACAATTGGAGCACCTTCCCCGTTGACAGTTCGTATAATGAAGTCTTTATTATGTGCTTAAATTATTCCAGCGATAGCGAGAAGTTAAAAGTTCAACTTAATGAAATCAAGAAATTGATGGGAAAAGAGGAAGTATATTATTCATTCTATTACAGACCGGATAAAAATAATCCGCAAAATGTGCAGCTTTTTATTTTAGATATTCAGAGCAGAAAACTTTATACTATTGATCAGCAGATTTAAGCAAATAAATTATTAAACAAAAATGCCAGGCTAATTGGTGACTTTTGTCATTTACAGCATCGCTACATTTTTCTGAAAGAAGTCTTTAAATTTCTTTTTGGTAAGCATTGTTTCAATGATATTGAAAATAGTATTTTTATCCTTTTCCTCTAACTCTTGAATAAGTCCAGGTTGACATACCCAGCTGCTAAAATTTTAAATGAAGGGACAAGGAATAACCATAGTGGAAGACCATTAAATACCGTAGATCCTACTTCAACGAAGACCAGAATGGAAATCCGAAAAGAAAATCAAATTAATGACTAAAGAGCATTAAGAATGAAAAAACAATTAATATATTTTTTTACAACAATAATTATTGTCATTATGTCTTTTGGAAATGTATATTCTCAAGGTATTGTCAGAAAAATTAAATTATATGTTATTCCTGTTGGTACTCATTTTAAAATAAAAGTACCTTACAATAAAGTAAAAGATTATGCAACAATAAAAATTACCATAAAAGAAGCAAGGGGTTTAATAGAGAACAACGATTTTTTAGACTTGATTGTTGATCTAAAATCCGAATCAGTATCAGATATAACAAAAGATTATAGAATTGTTTGCGTTGTACATAAAATTTTCGGAAGAGAAATTCTTTACTTTAATACATTTGGTGATTTCTTATATAATGGTAAAACTTACAAGAATGATAAAATAAAGTCATTCGTTTTTAATCATATACCAGAAAGTTGTAAATAAATTAACAACTATGAGCATCAATCGCCCCCTGCTAAGCGGAGTTTGTAACTACGCTTCTTTCAAATAAAAAATAATCTTTTGATTATTATTATTGTATTTAAATTTTTATACTTTTATAAAAATATTTTTTAAATTGCCCTGTTGTTCCGGGATTTGAATTAGAAGAAAAAACTGAAAAAAATATAAACATGATGTATCGCGAGTTTGAGACATTGCACGTTAATGCACAGGTTGACATACATCCTGACATAAATTTCTGGCTGCATGAAGCACAGGGTTTAGATGAACACGAAAAATTTATTTATTTCTATCATAAAGACCATCTTGGCTCTTCTGCTCAGATTTCTGATATTGATGCCAACATTGTCCATCATATAGAATACATGCCTTATGGTGAAAACTTTTTTGAAAAACGAAGCCTTTGGGCTACGCGCTATAAGTTTAACGCCAAGGAAAAAGATGAAGAAACAGGACTGTATTACTACGGTGCTCGTTATTACAGCCCTGAGCTTAGTATTTGGACTTCTGTGGATCCGTTATCCGATAAATACCCCAGTATGAGCCCGTTTATGTATTGTGCAGGAAATCCAGTGAAGTTGGTGGATCCGAATGGGATGGATATTGATCCTACTTCAGTAACAGATGAAACAAAAAATATGAAAAATCCTTCTCATGAAAGCTATAATAAAGCATTTGCTGAAAAATATAAGACTCTCGAAAATGATCATAATGCAATGTATTCATTTAATCCAACTGATGGCCCTGTTGTTTCTGAGGATGGTTCTAAAGATTATGGTTCTGTTTCATATAATGGAAAAAATGAAAATGGACAATATAAAATAGGAATTAATTATAGTACAAATACCGGAACGTCAGGATTAAGCACAAGTTCTCCATTATTGGAAGAAACATTTCATTCTACTCAATTTAGTAAAGGAGAGTTTGGCTTTCTATCAAATGGAAGTACATTTGGTCTAGATATATATGATGAAGTTGATGCTAAACTTTTTGCTGCATTAAATACAAAAGACCTGAAATTTAACATAGAGAACAAAATGATTAAAGCTTACAACAAAAATAAAAACATTGATGATGTAGTTGATTTTATAAAAAATAGACCTTCTTTATCGAGATATAGTAATTTATATGGGAAAAAAGAAAACGTAGTTCAGTCACTAGAAAGAGCAAATAATAATAATGTAAGATCATTTTTTGATTCTAATGGGAAATCAAAACTACCCAACGTTATTATGCAATTACCAAGATAAATAATAAATAATTAAACAAAGCCATGAAGTCTTTATTATATATATTTTTGTTTCTATCATTCTATTCTAATATTTATAGCCAGATATTGAGAAATAATGACAATATAGTTGAAGGAGAAGCAAATGAATACAATTTGTGTTATGTTAAATCTAAACCTACCTTCAGAAAAATATACAAGACAGATTCAATTCTATATCCTTATTCTAATTATAGGAATATAGAATCAGATACTATAATAACAGTTGTAGAATTTAAAATACTTGTCTTAGACATATATGTTACAAAGAAATATTATAAATTTCTTGTTTTATTATATAAGGCAATTCATAATGATTCTCTACCAAAAAGTATGTCGTTACCTTTGATCAACAAAACTATAAATGTTATAATCATACTTGACAAAAAGAAAAATAGAAATATAAAAAAGTTTAATAAGTTATATCGAAAAAAACAATTATTTGTAATAACTCCTCCTCTTAATCGACGTAATAATATTCTATTAATGAATAAAGAACATTATAATTATTTCTTTTTGAATAAGTTTGATTATTTTGACCAATTAATTAGAATAGAATGAGTTGTATTAAGCTAAAAAGTAATGATATAATATTCGGATTTGATTGTTTGGTTGAGTGTGGATCCGTTGAGTGATAAGTATCCTAGCATGAGCCCGTTTATGTATTGTGCGGGGAATCCTGTTATTCTAATTGACCCTGATGGTAGAAAAATAGTAGTTACTAGGATTAAAAATGATAATGGAAAAGATGTTGTTAAAATATCAGTTACTGCTAAATTATATAATGGCTCTAGCTCTAATTATTCAAAAGATGAAATGAATAATATGTCGTCTGGTATTAGTAATCAAATAAAAGAGAGTTTTGGAGGAGAATATAAAAATTGTGAAGTACAGGTTAAGATAAATATAGAGAATATTGATAATTTGAGTGAAACTAGAGGAGATGATCATTTATTTATGATAGTGGATGCAGATAACTCTGATTTAAAAAATAAAGATGGCTCAAGTAATGCTGGAGCGTCAAATGTTGGAGGTCAAGTTGCAAAATTAAATACAACTATTACTGATGATGAAAATCAATTGAAAAGAACAGCAACTCACGAATTTGGACACATGGCTGGTTTGGAGCATCCAGAGAATGAAAGTAATGCGGCAGTTAAAAAAGCTGTGTTAAATGATAAAACCAACATAATGCGTCAATCAAAGACATCTAGTGGTACTACTGTAGTAGAGCAACAAATAAATAAAATAGAAAATGAGAACAAATAATAAACTGATACTATTATTAGTATTTTTCTTTTTGCATATTTTCGATACTCAAGGTCAAGTTTATGAGTTAAAACTAGATACAATTAGAAATGACACATTAAATATATACTATTTAAGGAACTTTAATTACGATGTTATTATTATTTATATAAACGGTGTTGAAATGTCGACCAATATTCTATACTCAAGAAGAGATATAGGCTCAGCCAGAGTAAGTAATTCTTTCTATATAAACTATCCAGATAGTACAATAAAATTAGACATTATATTATATGAGCGTAATCAACAATTTTCAATTGAATATAATGCATTATGGTATGAATGGAGTATTGAATCAGATGGAGCTTTATACTATAAACCTATAAAAAGGAGCTATGAAATTGTCCTAGAAGAAGATGGATCAACAAATATTGGTATTTTTCTTGATATGGATATTAATAGTAAAAGTGGTAAGAGAAAGGTGATTCTTTTAGAACGATTAAATGATCGATTATTTTTAGATTGACCCCAGCTGGTGCACTCCGAGGCTTCAGAGGCTACTACTCCAGGGCAACGATGTAATGATTGTTTCAGGTGCAGTACATTATGATGCTTTTGG
>CAZOSY010000205.1:0-5234 GCA_964582565.1 uncultured Bacteroidales bacterium
TAATTAAAATTATTTATTTTTGAATAATTATGCAAAAAATTTCTTTTATTTTTAAATATTCGCAATTTACATATTTTTTTTGTTTTAAAAACAAAGATATAAAAAAACCTAAAAAAATATACTTGTTTATATAATTTTATATTTAATTTTGTAAAAAAATTAGATATCTAAATAAATAAAAATTTAAAATTTATGAAAAAAATAGTTTTTATTTTTTTTGTGTTATTATCATTTAGAGTTAATGCTCAGATTACAATTACACAAGATGACATTGCTTCTATAGGAACAATTATTTATCAGGCAGTAGATACTGCTCCTGATTCTACAATTATATTAGGAAGTTCTGGTATTGACCAAGTATGGGATTTCTCTGGTTTAAAAAATCAGGAAAAAGACACAATAAATTTTGTTGACCCTGCCACAACAAATTTCGCATCTGATTTTTCTACTTCAAATTTAGCTTTAGTAAATATAAGTGATAATGATACTTCTTCTATAGCATACTTTACTACTTCATTAACTGACCTTGTTGTAAATGGTTTTGCTATTGCTCCTATTAATATCGACACCATAAGTCCTATTGTTTTTAACGATCCTGAGACATTTATAACATTTCCTTCTTATTATCAAAGTTCTTTTAATGACACAAGTAAATATAATTTTACAACATATTATGATACTACTTTATATGGTTATCAGGTTGATTCAGTAAGAAGTAAGAGATTTACAACTAAAGAATCTGTTATAGATGCATGGGGAACATTAACAACTCCTTTGGGGACATTTCCCGTAATCCGACAGTATACTAAGAGTATTTTTGAAGATGATTTATGGGTGCATGTTAATATGCTACCTGTAGGATGGATGTGGAAACTTGCTAATGAAAATAAAGACACATCTTATACATATTACTGGTGGGCTAATAATGTTGGACTTCCTTTAATAGAAATGACTTATGATAATGACAGCAATATGGTAAAAAAAGTGAGTTGGTTACAAGTATCACCATCAGCTGTTAATCAGTATCAATCTAATAGTAATATTAATATCTATCCAAATCCTGCAAATAAATTTTTATATATTGACAATTTCAATAACACTAAAATTGAAAATATAATAACAATTTATAATGTTTTAGGTGAAAAAACAAAAGTTCTGTGTATTAAGAATGAGCAAAGAATAAAAATTTCGTTAAAAGGATTAAAAGATGGAATATACATTCTAACTGTTATTTCAAAAGACGGGAAAAATATTATAAATAAAAAATTATTAATCAGACATTGATTTTATTTATTGTCTGTATTGATACTTCCTAAAATTAGCAAGTTTGTAGAAAAATAAGGATGTAAATACTTGATAATCTCAATGATTATAATAAATTTATAGCCCTGAATTATTTACCCATTTTGGTGAAATAAACTATGCAAATATGACAAATAAAAATTAAAAAATCAAAAAAAAACAATAAATCCTTTTGGTGGAATAAATTTTTTAATTACTAAATTAAATATCATGAAAAATCAACATTTATTTTCCGGTTTTACAAACCAGTATGCCATTTCAAAAACTTTGCGTTTTGAATTAAAGCCAGTAGGCAGAACCCTTGAACATATCGAAAAAAAAGGGTTAATTACACAAGACAATCAACGTGCAGAAGATTATAAAGAAGTAAAAATACTTATTGATGAATACCATAAAAATTTTATTGAAAAATCTTTGGATGGATTTGCCTTGAATGGATTACAAGAATATTATGATTTATTTATAAAAACCAACTTAGAAGAAATTGATAAAAAGGCATTAGATAAAGAAAAAGATAATTTAAGAAAACAAATTGCGAATAGATTTAAAAAACATGATAAGTTTAAATCTCTGTTTGCAAAAGAATTAATTAAAGAAGATTTAATAGGTTTTGTAAGTGAAGAGAATAAAGAACTGGTAAATAAATTCAAAAATTTTACTACATATTTTACTGGTTTTCATGAAAACAGAAAAAACATGTATGTTGCCGATGATAAAGCTACAGCAATTGCTTATCGCTTAATACATGAAAACTTACCCAAATTTATTGGTAACATTATCATTTTTGAGAAAATAAAAAAAGATGCTCCAGATTTAGTTAGTCAACTCAATAATGTATTGTCAGAAATGGAGGAAATTATTCAGGGTAAAACGCTTGAAGAAATTTTTTCACTGGATTATTTTAATGAAACGCTTATTCAAACAGGCATTGATTTATATAATATCGTTTTGGGTGGAAGAAGTGAAGATGGAAAAGACAAAATTAAAGGACTAAATGAATACATTAATTTATATAATCAAAAGCAAACAGAAAAAAAGAACAGACAACCTAAGTTAAAACAACTTTACAAACAAATATTAAGTGATAGGGATTCTGTGTCTTTTATTGCAGAAGAATTTAAGGAAGATACTGAAGTTCTTGAAGCTATTGAAAAATTTTATCAGGGAGAATTATGTAATTACGAAAGTGATGGACAAGCCATTAATGTTTTTAATGTAAGTAAAAAGAATTTAATTGGCAATTTATCAAGTTTTGATTTATCAAAAGTTTATCTGCGAAACGACAGGGCAATAACTTATATCTCTCAACAAATGTTTAGTGATCGGAGTATTGTTGGCAATGCTTTACAAGAATATTATAGAGCACAAAATCCACAGAAAGGAAAAGAGAAAACAGAAAATTTTGAAAAACGTATTGATAAATGGGTAAAAAAATCGGATTATTTTGATATACAAACAGTGCAAGAAGCATTAAGCCAATGCAGTATTGAAGCTGTGAAAGAAAAAAACAAGCAAAATGCTATTGTTAATTATTTTGCTGATATGGGCTTGAATGAAGAAATTAAAATGAATCTTTTTGATAAAGTAATAGCAGATTATAAAAACGTTAAAGATTTATTAAACACATCTTATCCTGAAAATAAAAAACTCGGCAATCAAAAAGGAAAAGATTCTGATATTGAAAAAATTAAAACTTTTCTTGACAGCGTTATGAATATAATTCATTTTATTAAACCTCTTAACCTGAAAGATGAAAGTAAAGAAAAAGATGAAACTTTTTACAGTTTATTTTTACCCCTTTTCGACCAATTGAATAAAACCATATTGTTGTATAATCAGGTTCGTAATTATGTTACTAAGAAGCCATATAGCACAGAAAAAATAAAATTGAATTTTGAAAATTCAACTTTGTTAGATGGTTGGGATGTAAACAAAGAACAAGATAATACTTCTGTTATTTTAAGAAAAGATGGCTTGTATTATCTCGCTATTATGGATAAATCAAACAAAAAAATCTTTTTAAATGCACCTAAAGCAGATGATAAGAAAGATTCATTTAAGAAAATGAATTACAAATTATTGCCATTAGTTAATCAACAATTGCCAAGAGTATTTTTTGCTAAAAGCAGAATAGAATATTTTAACCCATCTTCTAAAATAGTTCAAAATTATAAAAACAATACACATAAAAAAGGAGATACATTCAATATTAATGATTGTCATGCCTTGATAGATTTTTTCAAAGCATCACTTGAAAAACATGAGGATTGGAAACATTTTAACTTTAAATTTTCTCCTACTAAAACATATCAGGATTTAAGTGGTTTTTATAGAGAAGTAGAGCAACAAGGATATAAAATGACATTTGAGAATATCCCAACAGATTATATTAATGAAATGATAGAAGAAGGAAAGCTATATCTTTTCCAAATTTACAACAAAGATTTTTCTCCATACAGCAAAGGAAAACCAAACATGCATACTATTTATTGGAAAATGCTTTTTGATGAACAAAATTTAAAAGATGTTGTATTTAAATTAAACGGTCAGGCAGAAGTTTTTTTCCGTGAAAAATCAATAAAAGATAATATTATTGTACATAAATCTAACAATTCTATTGAGAATAAGAACCCCGACAATCCGAAAAAACAAAGTAAGTTTAACTATGATATTATTAAAGATAAACGTTATACAATTGATAAATTCCAGTTTCATGTGCCAATAACTCTGAATTTTAAAGCAACGGGCAGAGATTATATAAATGAAGATGTTAACAGGTTTTTAAAAAACAACAAAGAGGTAAATATCATTGGAATTGACAGAGGCGAAAGGCATTTGGCTTATTACATGATTATTAATCAAAAAGGAGAGATACTGGAACAAACTTCATTTAATATTATATCAAGTAAACATAAAGAAAATAAGTATTCTACCAATTATCATGCTTTGTTGGAAAAAAAAGAAATGGCAAGAGACAAAGCCCGTAAATCATGGGATACTATTGGTACAATTAAAGAATTGAAAGAAGGATATATTTCACAGGTAGTACATAAAATTGCTCAACTAATGGTTAAGCACAATGCTATTGTTGTTTTAGAATATTTGAATCCTGGATTTAAAGATAGCAGAAAAAAAGTTGAAAAACAAGTATATCAAAAATTAGAAAAAATGCTGATTGACAAATTAAATTATCTTGTTTTTAAAGATTATGAAGCAAATACTACTGGTGGAGTTTTAAAAGCTTTGCAATTGGCAAATAAATTTACAAGTTTCGACAGACTTGGTAAACAAAGCGGTTTTTTATTTTATGTACAGGCAGCTTTAACCAGTAAAATAGACCCTGCTACAGGTTTTGTCAACTTTCTTTATCCTAAATATGAAAGCATTAAAAAAGCAAAAAAATTTTTAGATAAGTTTGATAAAATTATATACAACAACTCAAAGAATTATTTTGAATTTGCTTTTGATTATAACAACTTTACCACCAAAGCAGAGGGCACAAGAACCAAATGGGTAGTTTGTACCCATGGCGATACTCGTTACCGCTACAATCCGCAAACCAAGACAAGCGAAGAAGTAAATATAACACAAGAAATAAAATATCTTCTAATTAAACACAACATACAATATGAAAATGGGAATTGTTTTAAAAATAAATTAATACAAGCAGAAGATAAAAAATTTTATTCTAAATTATTACATTTATTGGCAATTACGGTTTCGTTGCGACATGCTAAATCAGGCACAGATATTGATTTTATACTATCTCCTGTTGCTGATAAGAACGGTGTGTTTTTTGATTCCAGAAAAGCCAATGATACAATGCCAAAAGATGCAGATGCCAACGGGGCATATCATATTGCATTAAAAGGTTTGCTGGCATTAAATAAAATAAGCAATACGCCTGACGATAAACTTAATAAAGTGGACTT
>CAZOSY010000206.1:0-5216 GCA_964582565.1 uncultured Bacteroidales bacterium
TTTTTGAATCTTATCCCAACCCTTTCAACAACTCAACACAAATAATATTCAGCATTCAGGAAACAACCAATGTGAGATTATACATAACCAATATTTATGGAACAGAAATATTGGAATTAGTTAACAATGAGCTTTCAAAAGGCATTCATAATATAAACATCAAGAGTTCTGACCTGGCTTCCGGCATTTATTACTGCATTTTAGAAACAAAAGACCGCAAGCGGCATATTAAGTTGGTAAAGATGTAAAATTTTATATTATTTAACCCGTTGGTTTAATGTTAATGTAAACCTAATTTCTTTTGAAATAATAAAAAATTATTGGTATTTAAAAAATATTGTATATTTTTGTATGATAAAAATTTATCTCTTGGGAATAATTCCCACAAGTCGGAATAAAAAATGATAATTAATAATTTATTTCTGCCTAAATGAAAAAAAATAAACATCTGTTAATATTATTTTTTATCTTTATCTTGTTTAATACCTGTGAAACAGATTTTGATATAAATGCTGACTGGAAAGATATTACTGTTGTTTATGGATTGTTAAATCAAAATGACAGTGTTCATTATGTTAAAATCACCAAAGCTTTTTTAGGTGAGAGCAATGCTCTTGTAATGGCTCAAAATCCTGATTATAGCAATTATGGAACATCTTTAGAAGTAAGAGTTGAAGAATGGGAAAATCAAGTATATAATAGAACATTTTCTCTGGATACAACTACAATAACCAATAAAGAACCCGGCACATTTTATTACCCTAATCAAATTGTTTATAAATTTAATGGCAATTTAAACGAAGATTGCGAATATAAATTAACAATAAAAAATACTCTTACCAATAAAATTATAACATCTAACACTAATTTGGTTCATAATTTTAGTATTGAGCAACCATATTATAACCCTGCCAATCCTGTAATAGGTTTTACAGGCACTTTACCAAAACCAATTAAATGGAATTCTGCCCCAAATGGAAGACGATATCAACTTTTGATACGATTTCATTATACTGAAACAAATACAAATACGTCTAATTCAACAGAACTTTATGTTGACTGGTTAATAGGGACAGAAAAATCTTCTAAATTAGATGGTGGAGAAGAAATGTCCACAGAAATAATTAATAAAGGATTTTTTGAAACACTTCACAATAAAATACCTGTTAACTACGATGTAACAAGAATAGCAGGTATGGTTGATTTTATATTTACTGTTGCCGGAGATGATTTAAATACATATATGGAAGTCAATGAGCCATCAAATAGTATTGTTCAGGAAAGACCTGAATATACTAATATTAATAATGGTATAGGAATTTTTTCATGCAGATATGAAGTTATAAGAAGCTTTTATCTAAATGCTAATTCAAGAGAAGAATTAAGAAATGGTGAATATACCTGTAACCTTATGTTCGATTAATTCTGAAAAACACAATCTGTCTTATCTGTAATCAAACTAAAAAAAATAATTTTTAGACAATCTGACGGTTGGCGTTATGGTTAGTGCCGCATCACGCTAATTTTCTTTTAAAACTACAACTTTCAGGTCAATTATAAAGATTTATCCTTAAAAACGAGACAGTCGCGTTAATTAGTGTCTGTCTATAAAGTAAGTGTTTAGTTCAGAATGTTCGAGTTCGAGGCTTGCGCAGTCTTGAAAATCAGGAGTTTACTTTTGTAAATGACTGATTTTCAAGACAAGCGTAACGAAGAAATCGGACATTATGGACAAACACTAATTATACTGCATGTTGGCATTTCATTGTTTATTAATCATCATTATTATTGTTTTCAGATAATTGTTTTCCTAACTCTCTTGCATTTAAAGATGATATTACATTTTTCCCTGTCTTTTCCTCAATCTCCTTTCGAGTATTTCCAGCAATAGTTCCGCCTTGTTTTGCAATTTTTTTACTCCCTGAAAATGTCTTTGGTTTTTTTTCTTTAGAAATCTCAGTTGTGGTAGCTTATGCTAACATATTCAAAACCAATTCTAAATTGGTCATATTATCTCTCAGGTTTTCTTTTTTTAATCCTTTAAATTTTTTGTAATTTTTAGTTGTAAAATCGGTCCATGCTTTTGTAATTTCATCGGTCAGTATTGCATATTCAGGTCCTTTTTTAACTCCTCTTAATTCCCATTCATTTGTTAGATCTTTTCTAACTTCAATGCTTTTTAGCCTCTGATTAATCCAATTTTTTGAATATCCTTTTTTCAGGTAAGTTTCCATTGCACGGTCAAAAGCTTTTTCAGGGTCTTCAGTTTCTTCAATCCGTTCATATCCAATTTTTGCTAACCAGACCTTAAAAGGCTCTGTCTTGGGTGATGGAATAGATTGTATCAGTCGTAATAATTGCTCTGTATCTGCAACATCGGTAAGTCGCATTTTACCGTCAGTTGCTAATAATTTCAAACGGCTACAATTTGTAGCCACTTCACTTCCTTCCTTTTTTAATCGGGTTTTCAGAACACTCCAATACTTTCTAGGATTATCACTCTCTGTCAAAACACCAATAATGTCAATAATTGAGAAATACCATTTTTCTTGGTCTGTGTCCCAATGTACTCTGACTCTCTGGTCTTGAAATAATTTTATTGCGGTTTCTTTTGTCATACCTTTCTAATTTCTTGAAATCAAAGATATAAAATTCATTTATAAAGAATTTAAATATTGCAGTACACTTCTCACAATGAATGCCAACGTACCGCTAAACGCACCTAAAAGTGATTTTAGCGTTTATATAACACAAAGATACTTGTTTTTTTAAAATGGTTGATGTATAATAAAAAAAAAATGATATGGATGCTTTAGACAGATTAATTAAGAATTTTTAGTTTTATCTTTTTTCCTTATTTATTAAAATTCAAATATATCTATGCCATCTCCCCAACCTTTTTCTCAACACCATAGTTCTGATATTGGTCTTATTACACTTTTATCAATGACAATAATTTATAACCATTGATAGTATAATTCAACAAAAACTGACTTTATGGCATTATTATACATAAATTTTTTTTTATACAACATCTATATATGACATTATTTCATAAAACAATGATTATTATATTATTGGCATAATCATTGACAAATTATTTAAAAAAAAGAAAATAATAATTTATAAAAATATACTATAATGGGAAAAATTATTGGAATAGATTTAGGCACAACAAATTCATGTGTCGCTGTAATGGAAGGAAATGAACCTGTCGTTATACCTAATAGCGAAGGAAAAAGAACAACACCTTCAATTGTCGCATTTACCGATAAAAATGAAAGAAAAATTGGTGATCCGGCTAAAAGACAAGCTATTATAAATCCTGAAAAAACTATATCATCTATTAAAAGATTAATGGGTGAACCTTATGATAGAATTACTAAAGAGGTAAAAAGATCTTCTTACAAAATCGTAAAAGGTAATAATAATACTGCCAGAGTTAAAATTGATAACAGATTATATACTCCACAGGAAATTTCTGCTATAATACTTCAGAAAATGAAAAAAACAGCAGAAGATTATCTTGGACAAGAAGTTACAGAAGCTGTTATTACTGTGCCTGCTTATTTTAGTGATTCTCAACGTCAGGCCACTAAAGAAGCCGGAGAAATTGCAGGATTGATTGTAAAAAGAATAATCAATGAACCTACTGCTGCTTCACTAACTTATGGGTTAGATAAAAAAAATAAAGATATGAAAATTGCTGTATATGACCTTGGCGGTGGCACTTTTGATATTTCTATCCTTGAACTGGGCGGAGGCGTCTTTGAAGTTAAATCAACAAATGGTAATACTCATCTTGGAGGCGATGATTTTGACCAAATAGTTATCGACTGGCTAGCCGAAGAATTTATTAAAGATGAAAATATTGACCTTAGAAAAGACCCGATGGCTCTTCAGCGATTAAAAGAAGCTGCTGAAAAAGCAAAGATAGAACTATCCAGTTCAACATCAACAGAAATAAATCTTCCTTATATAATGCCTGTAGATGGAGTACCTAAACACCTTGTAAGAACATTAACAAAAGCAAAATTTGAACAACTGGTAGATATTTTAGTTAATTCAACTATTAAACCTTGTGAAACAGCTCTCAAAGATGCAGGACTATCAACATCTGATATTGATGAAATAATCCTTGTCGGAGGATCAACACGTATCCCTCTTGTGCAAAAAACTGTTAAAAATTTATTTGGAAGAGAACCTTCAAAAGGCGTTAATCCTGATGAAGTTGTTGCTATAGGTGCTGCCATACAAGGAGGCGTGCTTACAGGCGAAGTAAAAGATGTATTACTGTTAGATGTTACACCTCTTTCTCTCGGTATTGAAACTCTTGGTAGTGTAATGACAAAACTAATAGAAGCAAATACTACTATTCCAACCAAAAAATCTGAGACATTTTCTACAGCTGCTGATAATCAACCTTCTGTAGAAATTCATGTGCTTCAGGGAGAACGACCAATGGCAAGAGATAACAGAACAATAGGACGTTTCCATTTAGATGGAATACCACCTGCCCCAAGAGGAGTGCCACAAATTGAAGTAACCTTTGATATTGATGCTAATGGTATTATTAATGTATCTGCCAAAGATAAAGGAACGGGAAAATCTCAGAAAATAAGAATAGAAGCATCATCAGGATTGTCAGATGCAGAAATACAAAAGATGAAAGACGAAGCTAAAGCCAATGTTGAAACAGATAAAAAAGAGAAGGAAAAAATTGATAAATTAAATACAGCTGATTCTCTTATCTTTCAAACAGAAAAACAATTAAAAGAATTTGGAGATAAAATACCTGCTGACAAAAAAGAACCTATTGAAAAAGCTTTAAAAGAATTAAAAGAAGCATATTCAAAAAAAGACCTCTCTTTGATTGATACGGCTACTAAAAATTTAAACTCTGTATGGCAAAAGGCAAGCGAGGAAATGTATAAAAATACAGGAGCTAATCCAAAAGCCAATACAAAAACTGATACAAATAAAGATACACAAAGTTCAAAACAATCTTCCAAAGAAGATGAAGTAACAGATGTTGACTTTGAAGAAGTAAAAAATAATTAAAACTCCTTAACAGCAATTTTTTTGTAACTGCGAAATATCAGATTTTAATTTCAAAAGACCTTTTTATACAAAAAAGGTCTTTTTTTATTTACTGAATTTGCTTAAAATTTTAGGTATAATTTTTTATTTATATAAATTTGCTGACAAAAAAATAT
>CAZOSY010000207.1:0-5206 GCA_964582565.1 uncultured Bacteroidales bacterium
ACCCAAGCTCAAAAGATAAAAGTTTATTCTCACGTATGAAAAATTATTTCTATCAATAAAAAAATGGATATAATATCTGCTAATAATATAACCAAACAATTTATTAATCAGACAGCTCTTGATAATATAAATATATCTGTTCCTGAACAAAGCATTTTTGGTCTGTTAGGTCCTAATGGTGCAGGAAAAACAACACTTATAAGAATTATAAATCAAATTATTGCTCCTGATAAAGGACAAATATCTTTTCTTGGAAATAAGTTATCGCCTATACATACAAAACAAATCGGTTATCTGCCTGAAGAAAGAGGATTATATAAAAAAATGAAAGTAGGCGAACAGGTCTTGTATCTTGCCCAACTAAAAGGATTAAGCAAACACGATGCTTTAAAAAAACTTAAATACTGGTTTGAAAAGTTTGAAATGCAATCATGGTGGAACAAAAAAGCAGAAGAACTATCAAAAGGAATGCAACAAAAAGTCCAGTTTGTTATTACTGTAATTCACGAACCGGTGCTTCTTATCTTTGATGAACCTTTTAGCGGTTTTGACCCTATAAATGTAAATATTATCAGAGAAGAAATATTAAATCTTAGAAATAAAGGAGCAACAATAATATTTTCTACCCATAATATGGCTTCTGTTGAAGAATTATGCGATTATATAGCACTTATAAATAAATCTAAAAATATATTAACAGGAAATATAAAAAAGATAAAAGATACATATAAAGCAAATATCTATGAACTTGAATTATCCGAATATAATGAGCAAATAAAAACAGTTATCAATAATAACTTTGAATTATTAGAACATTCTGCTGAAGACGGTTTAACAAAAATCAAAATAAAGATACCATCTCCTGATTCTTCTAATGATTTGATTAAAGCAATTATGCCTTATGCAACAATTATCTCTTTTAAAGAAATTTTACCCGGCATAAATGATATTTTTATTACAGAAGTGAGTAAAAAAAAATATGAAATTTAAAATACTTAAAATTAAAAATATAAATGCCGTCAGGCATCTGCCTGATCCAACGGTATAAAATTACCTACGGGGTTAATCCAACGGTATAAATATATATTTATTTTTGGATTTACATAATTTAGCAAACCGTAATGATCCGGGTGAGAGTGAGAAATTATTATTCCATCAACATTTTTTCTTTGGAATATAGCCCTTTGATGTCAGGTAAAACACCTTTAAATATTAATTCATTTACCTGTAAATTCCTGAATTTATTAAAATCAAACTCATTTTGGTTTTCATCCACCAACGGCATACCAAAATCCAGCAGGATTCCAGTATTTTTCGTGTTCAATTCAATGCAAGTGCCACCGATTTCGTTGGTGCCGCGGTGGATCGTTAGATGCATAATTATGGATTTATAAAACTAATAGATGGTTTATAAAATAAAATTTTAATATTATGCTGCTTTTCTAATGCTTTCCAGTCATATTGTTTTACAGAGTTTTCTGAATATCTCATCACCACAACTCCTTTTATATCAATAAATTTACTTATAGGATTTATAGGATAATTTTTTAATAAATCTTCAAGTTTATATCTTATACTTTTGTAATGACTAACATAATCACTAACTTGTTCTACTTTTGTTGTCCTGTCTTTTTTAATCTCAAAAAAATAAAGGTCCTCGCCATCAAAACCAACAATATCAACTCTGTGTTTACCTTTTACAATAATTAATTCAGATGTTATAAACATTATTTTCTTGTTCAAAGTTATTGATAAGTTTAATTCATTATTAATCATTGAATTGATAATTAAAGTTTGCATATCTTCTTCTATTGAACCAATGTTATATTTAGTTTTGTTTCTTTGTTTGAATTGATATGTACTAATAAGATGATTTTCTGCTTTATTTTCATCAACTCCAACTATTATTTCATAATCATTATAAAGTTCATTTAATTTTATTCCCAAATTTTTTTTAGATTTTACATTTATACCTCTCATAGGTAAAAATGGTAATGTAGATACAATTGTTATTCCTGAATTAGTTGGTCTTAAATGAAAATGTTTTTTTAATTTTTTTTGTTTGTCCGAATCCAATTTGTTCCAGACGTTTGTTGCTGTTTTAGCATTTTTTATAATATCCATAACTATAAATTTTTATATTAAATTTAACAATATTTTAATTTGGGGATTATGTCAAAAAATGGACCAATCCAATTTATCCCGTTGATCAGGCAGTTGCCTGACGGAATTTATAAATCACTGCAAATATAATTTATTTTTTCAATTGAAAAAAAATATTAAAAAATTACAAAAAATATTTTGCTAACATACTTGTAATCTCATCCGCCTTAGGCGGATATTTCACAGGGGTCTCTCTCCAACGGTGCGGGTTTCAGAGGGTCGTATGTTTGTTGATTTATTTTCTAATTTAGTTTTTTTCATTTTAAATACTTTAGATACAAATTACCCTATTAAATGCTTGCTTAAAGGCAAATTTAACAAGGCAAGCACGTATTTACACAAATAAATTCTAATATAATTCAGCTAAAGCCGAATATACAAAAAAATTCGTTGGGGCTTCGCCCCAAACCCCAAATTGTCAAATTGACTAAGCCACCACACAAGCCACCATACTCAATCCTTTAAACAGCGAACTGCATAGCCTTTCGCCTTAGTGCCCGCGTTACGGGCGACATGTGTGTTCGTGTAAGCCAGGTCCCGTATCCACGCATCACCGCCAATCTCCGTAGAAGACCACAAGTAGGCGCTGTGGCTACGAGCGTAGTAACTGCCATCGTCGAAGAAGCGGAGGCCAGACGGAGGAACAAGAAGCCCTGAAGTTCCGAAATCATTGTTACCAGCCCCCCAATTATCAATATCATTATCAGTCCATTTAGCTTCATAACCAGCCATAGCACTTCCTTCTCCTTCTCCGGTAGTAGTGTTTTGACCATGCCAACCTGTATTTACACAGTCAAAAGTAGTTGCACATCCGGTATTGCCTATATCACTACAAATTTGCTGTTCAAGTGTACAATATTCTGCATCTGTTGGTATATGCCAACCTGTTGGACAAAGACCTTGTGATCCCGGGGTTGTTGAACCATTCATTGCTGCTGACCATTGATATAGTAAACCTTCATTTGCAAAGGGACCACCTGTATAATAACCACACCAACCCTCATCACTATTATCTACCCAGGTTACATTTCTGCATCCATTACCTGTTGTGCTACCATCATACCTGAGATCTTCTGCGAGCCAACACTGGGAACCTATTAAAACAGTATTGTAAGTATAACCATCAGGGTCGTCAACAGTGGAAGTGCCGCAGGTGAAAGGCGGTAGGGTACATGCAATATTATACCAGCTACCATTGTAATAGAATTCAAAGCATTCTGTTGTTGTATTAAAAATTAATACACTATTTGGATTACCTGTAACATCTATAGCATCCCGCTGTGTTGTTGTCATACGGGGAAATAAAACACCCTTATTAGTGCTGTTTATCTCAAGGTCTGCACTTGCGTCAGGTGTGCCTGTGCCTATACCTATAGCTCCTGTATTTACAATATTGTTCGCACCTGCATCATTGCCTTGAATAAGAACATTTGACAGGTCTTGTATTTCGTTTGTCGAATCTGCATCAGCATCATTAACATGGTCAGCAGGTAGTTTTACAAAACCTCCGTTAGTCAGATAAATCGTATCATTTGATATTGACAAAACCTGATAATTTTGATTTCCTGATTCTTTAGCATATAAAGCATAAGGAACAGATAACAGTTGTGAAGTTCCCATTATTTGATAAGCTGTTCCACCTGCAGGATCCATTTCTACTTTTATAAAATATTTATCATTAGCCCAGTCAATTGTTGTAAAATCTCCTGTTACAGGTGTCCCTGTTCCAATATTCAGGTTTATCAAACCAAATTGATTTGTTGCTTCTGAATGTGTTTCTTTATAAACTAATGTTCCTGTTGCAGATGTTTTTAATATACTTATTCTAAGAGACACATTTTGTTCAGCTAATACATCTCCATTCACATCTCTTGCTATTGCCTGATATTTAAACGATTGTGGACTCTGTGCACAAACTGATGTGATGATTAGTAAATTTACTAATGCGATAATTAATTTTTTCATAGTTTTTTTTAGCTAATAATTTATTTGTTTAAAAGTTAATAAATTTGTTAATATGTTTGTGGTTTGTTTGTAGAAACGCAAAAAATTGCGTCTTTACATTCAATTTTTGTCTTGTTGTTTCATCTAATTTTTATTTTCCGATTTTAATTCATAATTCTCAAATTTAACGTTTTATGATTTTAAAAGTTTTTAATAATTTCCCGTCTTTTGTTGAAATCCTTAAAAAATAATCTGCTATTGAAAAGGAATTCAAATTTATTTGTTTCTTTGTTTCATTATTTTTCATTTCTTTTGAAACAAGTTTCCTGCCCTGAACATCAAATAGTTCAATTATAATATCTATATGTTCTTTTTTGTATTCAATGTTTATCAAATCATTTGAAGGATTGGGATATACAGTTATTTGATAATCGCTGTCATCAATTTCAGAGATATTAACTATTGTATATTTACTTTGCTGAAAACCTTGTGTTAAAATATTACTGGCATTTGGGAATGTCTCTGTAATAGGTTCTCCTAAAGTCCAGCTAAGTGTTGCACTTGTTCCCTGAAAATAATCACCTGCACAAGCTGTTACTTCCGGTGTCAGCGATTGGCTAAAGACCGCGATAGAGCCAAACCCAATAAAAATAAGGAAAATAATTTTTTTCATGGTTTTTTTAAATTTTTAAGGTTAATAAATAAAATTGTTAAATTGTTTACCCCTTGAAATCAGACTTAGGCGGATATTTCACAGTGGTTAAATTGTTAAATTTTGATGTTTTGTTTTTTTGTTTATACTCACCCCTAGCCCCTCTCTACTCGTAGAGAGGGGAACCAAAAGGGGAGAGTATAAACAAATATTCAGTTTTTTGTTCTAATATTAAGATTTTATTTCTAAAATCTTAATATTCTTACTTATTTGCTATTTTTTTTGTTAAATTTTTAAATTCTTATTTGTCAAGTTTACTTTCAGTGAAATCGCTTCGCTAGTTCATCTGCCTAAGGCAGATTGTTTATAATAACTTGGATTATTCTTTTGCAAAAATCAAATTTATTTTTCAATTCCTAACTGGAAACATATTGCTTCTATTATTTT
>CAZOSY010000208.1:0-5201 GCA_964582565.1 uncultured Bacteroidales bacterium
ACACTAGTTAGTGCTGTCCAGTTTGTTCCGTTATTGATTGTTTTTAGAATTGTTTCATTACCACCTACAGCATAACCCGTATTGGTATTTGGAAAATATACTGAATTTAAATCATATGTTGTTCCACTAGTTAGTACAGTCCAGTTTGTTCCACCATTGCTTGTTTTTAGAATTGTTCCAAACATGCCAACAGCGTAACCTGTATTGGTATCGGTAAAATAAACTGATTTTAAATTATTATTATTTCCGCTTGTTTGTGTTGTCCAGTTTATCCCGCCATTAATTGTTTTAAGAATTATTCCCATATCTCCTACAGCATAACCCGTATTAGCATCTAAGAAATAAATTGAATTTAAAGAAATATTATTTCCGCTTGTTTGTGTTGTCCAGTTTGTTCCACCATCAATTGTTTTTAGAATTATTTCAGCACTGGTAGAGACACCTTGACCACAAGCGTAACCCGTATCGTTATTGATAAAATAAATTGAACTTAAAAAATTAATTGATCCGATTGTTTGCACATAAGCCCAGTTTGTTCCGCCATCAATTGTTTTAAGAATTATTCCTTGATCGCCAACAGCATAACCGGTATTAGTATTAGTGAAATAAACAGAATATAACCGAAAATTTGATGGGTTTGTTTGTGATGTCCAATTAGACCCTCCATTTGTTGTTTTTAAAATTATTGCTGCTTCTCCTCCTCCGGAACCTCCAACTGCGTAACCAGTATCTGAATCAGTAAAAAAAACTGAATATAAAGGGGCGGTTACACCATTGTTTAAAGTTACCCATTTAGGTTGTGCATCAAGTTGAACTGTTCCATCGCAAATAATTGATGTGTCTGTTCCTGCATCAATTGCAATTGCAGTTGGCTGTGTGATTGTAATGCTTTTGGTAAGCGTACATCCGTAGCTTGCTGTAGAAACGGTTACAGTATAATTACCTGCAACAAGCCCGGTAACATTGAATGTTGTTTGTCCGTTACTCCAAAGGTAAGTGTATGGTGAAGTACCGCCGGATGCGACCGCTACTATTTCTCCAGTTGCTGATCCATTACAGAGGATTGGTTGCGAAATGCTTAAGGAAATAGCCAAAGGTATTCCCGTTTGATATTCATAAGCGCCTATATCTATGCGGCAAACTGTTACACGAATATTACCGGCTATATCTGTTGCTGGATATTTGAATAATTGGACTGTATCAAATGGTTTTCCTGCATCAATACATGGAGAAATGTTTTGTAACGACCAATCAGCAATTACTCCATTATAACCTGTGCCACTACCGCCAGAAGGTGTAACAACTAAAGGATCTGCATTTAAATTGTTCTGGTATGTGCCTGTGTAAGTATTGCCATTAACGTCAAAAGCAGCAGAACCACCTTGCACATCGCAATAATAAAAATTAGGATCATTTTCCTCATCTCCAAGAAATACTTGTGAACCACCACTGCTTGCAGTGTTACCCCAAATAATTGTATTGTACAAATTGGGATTCATGTTGGAATTCGTGTTGTGGAAACAAATCCCCCCACCATAAGTAGCCGAATTGTTTATAATGATATTGTTGGTGATAGTCGGGATGCTGTAATCGTTACAACAGATTCCCCCACCTTCACCACCTGAATTGTTTGAAATGATATTGTTGGAGATAATTGCATTGCTGTGAGCACAACGAATTCCACTACCCGAATTGTTTGAAATATTATTGTAGGTTATGATTGAATTACAACCCCAATCACCCCAAATTCCAGTGGAAGAATTATGGGAAATTAAATTATATGACATGATCGGACTGCTGTTATAGCAGTATATTCCAACCCCACCAGAAAGATTATATCCTGAGCAGTGTGAAATATTACATTTAGAAATAATTGCTTTAGAAAAATTATTAAAAAAAAGCGCATAATCGCTTGTGCCGTATTGCAGTTTGCAATATATTATTTTTGATGTGTCATTTGTGACAGGAGTGTTGTCAAAGCGTATTCCTCTTATGCCCGCCGTGGTATCGGCTGAGGTAAAAGTAATGGTATCAGTTATTGTACCAATAGCAAGCAATTGTCCCTGTACATTTAGTTTATAAGCACCTTGAAAATTTACCGTCACGCCCGGCTGTATGATAAGTGCGGAGTCGTTAGGTATTTGTATGCTGCCTTGTATATTATATGGCGAACCGTCCAATGTCCATGTTCCACTAACAATACCACCAGGTACATTAGTTTGAGCAAAAGTTGTTATTCCTTTTGCTAAGAATAATATTAAAAGGAAAAAAAATGTTTTTTTCATTTTTTTTGTTTTAGGTAGGTTCTAAAAATTTATTTTTTTACTTTTGACTAAAGAAAATTGCAGAACCTGCCTGTCTGCCGTACCAACGGCACAGGTAGATTAATCAATTTTCATTAATCCTGGCAAATATACAATAAGTTTTTGAATATTGTATCAAAAAATCACTTTTTTTTTATTTATGATAAATGGTTAGCCCGTTGGAATATCCAAGGGATATTTCAGGAGTTTGCTTCGTTGCTGCGCTCCTTGCAAAATAGGTTTCCCAAATTTTAGTTTGGTAGAGTTGTAGAGACGAGGCGCGCCTCGTCTCTACTGTAAAATTATGAGCATTATTAATTTCCTGTGATTTTCATTTCTGTTCTTCTGTTTAATTGTCTTCCTTGTTCTGTATCATTAGTTGCTATTGGTTTTGTAAATCCATAGCCCTTATATGTCAATCTTGTTTTGTTAATATTATTTTTAATCAAATAATTGACAACAGCGTTTGCTCTGTCTTCTGATAAATTTTGATTATACTCTGCCAAGCCAATATTATCAGTATGTCCGGATATTTCAACTTTTAGTTGCGGCACATCATTAAGAAGTTTTATCACTCGTTTTAATTCAGTAGTAGATTCAGAACCAAGTATTGATTTTCCTGTGTTAAAGAAGATATTTCGTAAGATTATTTTGTTTCCTATTGAAATATTTTTGAGTTTAATATCTTTATTTACTAACTGGTAATCACTCAATACAGGCAGGTCAAAGTTTTCGGAATGAAACAGATATCCTTGAGCTTTTACAGCAATACCATAGTTTATGCCTGAAGGCAAAGATATCAAAAATTTTCCTGTTTTACTATTGGATTTAAAAATAGCAATGATTTCATTTTTCTTATTATCAGCAATTTCTATTTTTGCCTTTACTGGTTTTAGTGTAACGTCATCAAGTATGCGACCTTTTAATACAGTCAGATTTTTTGTTTCAATTTCAACAGGTGACTCAAGAGTTGTTTCATTCATTGATTTGTTAAAGTTTGCAAGCAAGTTGTCTTCATTATCAATTATTAAAGATTTTTCAGGTCCGAGGAAAATTATTTTATAAATATCCCTTTGTCCCTTACCTTGTTTTTCTCTGTTGGAAGTAACATAAGCGTGTTTACCATTAGCAGACATAACAAAGAATGTTTCATCATAAGGAGTATTGACAGGATATCCCAGATTAACAGGTTTTTTCCATCTGCCGTCGTCGCCTCTAACAGATTTGAATATATCATAGCCACCCATAGAATTATGACCTTTTGAACTAAAATAAAGTGTTTTGCCGTCAGGGTGCATATATATTGAACCTTCGTTATAAATAGTATTAAGTTTATCTCCTATTTTTTGTCCTTTTCCCCATATACCGTTTTTGTTGCCGCTAAAAAATATGTCTTCACTGTTTTGTTGGTCTGAGATATAGTAAATTTTTATTCCATTATAAGAAAAGCTTGCATGTGTCTCATTATATTCAGAGTTAATTTTTTTAACTAATTTTTCCGGCTTAGACCATTTATCGCCAAACAGTTCACTTTTATAAATATTTCCATCAGGGTCTTGTTTATAAATAAATATATTTTGTCCATCAGGAGACAGTGCCAGACATTCATCCTGTGCTTCTGTATTTAAAGGTTTTTCCATATTTTCCGGATTAGACCATTTATTATTTTTTTCTTTATATGATACATAAATATCTGAAAAATAAAACCCGTCATCGTCTTTTTTTTCGCCTGTTGTGTTAGGTCTTTTGGAATTAAATATCATCATATCTTCGTCAGCAGATATAGCAGCACAATATTCAGGATATTCTGTATTGATATTTTTAAGATTTGTAACCCATACTCTTGCAGGATTTTCAACTAATTGTATCGCTATATCACATTCTTTCAGCTCTTTTTTTACATCTCTCTTAACTTTTTCAAATTGTTTATCACGTAGTTTGTTTTCATAAATTTTAAACTGTTGTTTAGCTTGTTTAAATTTATAATCATATTTATATGCTTGTCCTAACAGGAAGTATGTCTCATTCTCAACATCAGGATTTAGCTTAACGGCTTTTTCAAGATAAGACATTGCGCTTATTTTGTTATAAGTTTGTAAAAGGCATTTCCCTGTTTTATAGTTTAACTCATCATTATCAGGATTAAAATTTTGAGCTTTGTTATAAAATTCAAGAGCATTTTTAAAATACATTTTTGTATTTGTCTTGTTTATCAAAGCTTGTTCACCTTGTTCTAAATATTCATCGCCTTGTTTTATATTATTAACAGCGATTTTATATTCATTTTTATTATTTTTAAAATTTTTTGATTTGAATTCAACATTTTGAGCATTTAAGCTCATATATCCTGTTAATAAGACAAAAAACAAATAAATATTTTTGTTCATCATATTTTTTAGTTTCATAAATTTATCCATATATAAAAATGACCATGATTTTAAAACAAAAATCACTGGTGTCCGACTAAAATTTAAAAATTTAGATAAAGTTGTTTCTAAATATTATGAGATTCCTCGCTATCACTCGGAATGACAGTGTTATTTAGAGTTCAGGGTTGGGGTGTATTTTCGCTTTGCGAAAATACACCCCTATCCCTTACCCGAATTATGCTGTCATTCCGAGCGATAGCGAGGAATCTGTAACAATTAAACTTGTATTTCATTTTTTAGTCGGACACTAATGAACAAAAATATATAATTCCAACAAAGTATCAAGAAAAAAAAATAAAAAGCAGATAAAATTATAAATTCAGACTTCTTAAAAATTTGGAGATACAAAAATAATAAAATCTTATAACATCCGTAATATCAAGTGATTATATTATATGTAAAAAATAAAACTATTCATTCATACAATTTTATTTGTATTACATTCTTATTAGTAGAGACGAGGCATGCC
>CAZOSY010000209.1:0-5200 GCA_964582565.1 uncultured Bacteroidales bacterium
TATGGAATATGCTTATTTTCCACCACAATAAATTGTGGTGCTAGTCTGATATTCATTATATTACACCTTAACTAAATGACATTGACCTGAAGGTCGGGGTAATTGATTTTTTTTAATTAAATAACATTGTCCTGAAGGACGAGGGCTAATGATAATAACATATAACTTAATTTATGAATAATTCAGATTAAATTAGCAATACCAAAAATAGTTATAATACTTTAATAAGTTTTTCAAGTTTAATTCCCCTTGATGCTTTAATCAATATTGAAGCAGATGATATAGAATTTTTTTCCAACCATTTACCGGCAATATCAACATCAGAAAAATTTTTATGATTATTGTTGTTAACAGACGAAAACATCTTGCCAATTAGTATGATTTTATTAAAATTTTGTTTTTCCAAGAATGTCAAAATTTTTTTATGTTCTTTAATACTTTGGTTTCCAAGTTCAAGCATATCGCCAATTATTACAATTTTATTTTCAAATTTTAGTTGTTTAAAATTTTTTATAGCAGCTTTCATACTTGTGGGATTAGCATTATATGCATCTAAAATGATTTTATTTTTTGCGGTTTCAATAAGTTGCGAGCGATTACTTACTGGCTTATAATTTTCAATAGCATTTTTAATATTTTTTGGTGTTACATCAAAATAGCTTCCTATTGCTATTGCTGCTATTATATTCTCAAGATTATATTCACCTATAAGTTGTGATTGTATTATAGTATGACTTTTATTTTTTATTATATTATTTTTTAAGTTCCATTTTATTTTTACATAAGGATTATTTTCTAATAACTTTCCATAGCAATACGCATTTGTTTTTGTTCCATAAGTTATTTTTTTTATCTTTTCTGATAATTTTGCAATTGCCTTACTGTTGATATTAGCAAAAGCAATTCCATTATTTTTTTTTATATAATTAAAAAGTTCATTTTTTGCATTTATAATTCCTTTAATATTTTTAAAACCTTGTAAATGAGCGATTCCTATATTTGTTATAATACCAAAATCAGGTTGTGATATTCCACATAGTTTTTTAATTTCTCTAATATGATTAGCCCCCATTTCAATAACAGCAATTTCCGTATCCGGAGTTATAGACAACACTGATAGAGGCACTCCAATATGATTATTTAAATTTTTAAAACTAGCAATAGTTTTATATTTTTTACTTAAAATAACATTAATTAGTTCTTTTGTGCTGGTTTTACCATTAGTGCCTGTTATTCCTATTACTTTTGTTTTTAGTTGTTTTCTATGATACTTTGCAAGTTCCTGTAAAGTTTGTAAGACATTGTCAACTAATATATACTGTTTATTTTTGTAAAATTTTTTTTCATCAATTATTGCAAAAGCAGCTCCTTTTTTTAATGCCACACTTGCAAATTTATTACCATCAAAGTTTTCTCCTTTAATACCGAAAAACAATGAGTTTTTTTTGATGTTACGAGTATCTGTGCAGATTATAGGATACTTTGTATATATATTATATAGCAGATTTATATTTATTTGCATTGTTATATAATTTTATGCTTATATCAAGTTATTCACCTAAGACGGATAAATATAAAATATTTTTTTAAATATTATTTAAGTAACTATACTGAAACGAGTTCAGAACAGGTTACTAAAACAAGCACTAAAATAATCCTAAAAAAATATTTAAACAAGTTCAACATAAAGTTCAGGATGACATGAATTCAGCACAAGTTTCATCTTGTTAAAAAAATGTTTCCCCTGTTGATATATCCGCCTTAGGTCCTTAGGTTTTGCAAATTAAATTTTAATAAATAATTATGATGATGTAAATTTTTTTTTTGCGTCTTTGTGTCTCTGCGGTAAGTTTTTGTTTAATAATTATTTCACCTCAAAGCACGAAAAGATTTTTCGCAAAGGACGCAAAGAAATAAAAATCAATACATTGCGAACTTCGCGGTTAAATTATTATTTGAATTTTTAGAAGTGTCTTATAGTTACAATATTTATTATTCAGATATAAAAAAAGCCCCATTTTTTTAAATAGAAAATGGGGCTAAAATTAATTTTAGTTGAAATTAATACATACTGACAGGACTTCCTACCCTTGTCATAGCACATCTAAATCCGATATCATCGGTTGACTGATTTTCCTCAAGGAATCTTTTTGTACCAGGGCTCAACCAGTATGCTCTATCTCTCCATGAGCCACCTTTATATATTTTGGTTTTGTCAGTTAGCATTGAACTTTTTCCATATTCATACATAAGTTTTTCTGGCTCTTCCTGCATAGATTCGTCATCATAATATATACTTGAAGAATAATCACCATCAAGGAAGTTTATGTTATCAGATTTTCTATAATTTCTTCTGTTAATACTTTCTTCAACAGTAACATCTCTCATAACGATTCTTCCTAAACTATCTTTTTCTTCAATTATTCCTTCATCATCTCTAAGTTCTGTTTTATATACATTTCCTCTAAAAGATCTAAAATCGGACATATCTTCAATAGATAAAGGTCTATAAACATCCATTACCCATTCGTTTACATTTCCTGCCATATTATATAGTCCATAATCATTGGGCCAGTAGTCAAAGACAGGGGCTGGTATATCAGCGGCATCATTTAAGTTACCGGCAACGCCCATATTATCTCCGCGACCTCTTTTAAAATTTGCAACAAAATCGCCAAGATTATTTTTAGCATCAGTTCTTAATATATGTCCATTCCAAGGATATATCTTTCTTTCAATAACACGTTCATAAAGTGTATTTCCTATTAATCCGAATGCTGCAAATTCCCATTCAGCTTCTGTTGGCAAACGATATTTTGGTAATAAAATACCATCTTCCATTTTTACTTTACGGGTTCCTGCTCCTTCAGGATTTAAATCAATAAGGTCATTTCTAACCAAACCTTCATATTGTCCTGCCAGATATGTTTGTGTATTAAAGTTTTCTTCATTTGCCTGATGAGGATCTATTTTTAAAATGCCTTCACGAATTAGTATATATTCATTAACTCTATCTGTTCTCCATGAGCAATAGTCATTTGCCTGTATCCAGCTAACACCTACTACAGGGTAATCACGGTAAGCAGGATGACGTAGATATAGTTCAACCAAGGGTTCATTGTATGCTAATTTGTTACGCCATACCAGTGTATCAGGCAAAGCTTTTTTATATACTTCCGGATAATCAACAGCAAAGACCCTTCTTATCCAGTATAGATATTCTAAATAGTCCAGGTTACGAACTTCTGACTGGTCCATATAAAAAGAAGATACTGTTACTCTACGGGGAATGTTATTCCAATCAAACATAACATCCTGTTCTGTTCTTCCCATGGTAAAAGTGCCTCCTTCTATAAAGATAAGTCCAGGTCCTGTTTCTTGTTCTTCATATCCAATAACTTCAAATCCACCATTTTTAGGATTATTATATTCCCATCCTGTTGTCATAGATTGCTCTTTTCTACAAGAAGAGAATAATACAACTACTATTATTAAAAAAATCTCCGAAATAATTTTATTATATTTTTTCATAATTATTTATATTTAATTTTTTTATAATTTTATTTTATATAAACTAAAAAGAAGGACAGTTTATTGCCCTTATTCTCTTTGCTTTTGCTTTACATGCAAATTGTATTGCAAGAGATACTTCATGTGATCCTCCTGATGCATTACTTAATTTTGATACGGTTATATCATAACTATATCCAAATTTAAGAACATCTGTTTGAACCCCAACTAATAGTATTAAAGCATCAGCATTTGTATTTATATTTTGTCTAAACCAGAGTCCACCGATTATAGGATATTTATTAAAATACAATCCATAATTAAATTCCTGAAAATCCTGTTGTTGCATAAATAGTATATTAGGAGATATTGTTGGATCTTCAATGCTTCTTCTCCTTCTTTTTTTGTGGCCAACATCAATTATTCCTCCTGCATGGACAGTAATTTTCATAGGCAATTTACTTGGAGTTATAAATCCTATACGTGGTTCTGTAAGATGATGTACTGCAAGTCCGCCGAAAAAATTTTCGCTATAAATTAAAAATCCAGCTGCAAAGTCAGTGCTTGCTCTTGTCAACTCAGCCGAAGATGGTTTTTTTTCAGAAGTATTATAAACAAACCCATATTTGGCGTCTATCATATCACCAAATGTAAGCTTATCCCAGTCAAGTTTATTCTGAAAATAAGATGCCTGAAATCCTGCTTTAACAGAAATATGACGGTTTACCTGCAATGTATAAGAATACAAAATGCTGGCATTATTAGTTGTAATAGTTCCTTGACCTGCCTTATCAGCAAAAAAGGATAACCCAACACCTCCTGACAAGGCATCTACATGTTGATCATATCCTGCACTATATGTGCTATATGTTCCTGTAATACTAGGCCATTGACTTCTATAATTCATTATTAAACGAGGACATATAGCAGTGCCTGTAAAAGCAGGATTTAGATATAAAGGATTTGCATAGAACTGCGAAAAATGTGGGTCCTGTGAGAATAATCCATTATTTAATATTATAATAAAAAATAATAATATTGAAAATCGTTTATAAATCATATATTTAATAATAAATAAAAATTACACCTTATAAAAATACAATATTACAAATATTTTTTTAAAATTTCAAATATTTTTTTGCTATTAATTTGAAATCTTAATATATTAAATTGTTTTATATTAGTTATTTCTTTTATACTTTAAAGCATAAAAGAATGTTACAATAAAAGAAATAAAAATTAATTTCAAATTAATGATGGCAAATGTAATAATAAATTTTTATTATTACATAATTTAATACAAATATTATTTTAATATTGTCAAAAAAATCAAATATGTAGATACAACTTTTTATTTCACTTCCTGTGAATTATTTTTATATCCTTATATTTTTTTTTTCATCTTATGCAGATAACACAAAAAAAATTGGTTCTACTGTTATTTTAATGGGTAGAGATCTAATCCTTTATAAAAAAACGATTTAATTTCTAATTTCTAATTAACCTAATTGACCTAAATAATGACCATTAAGGGAAATAATAAAAATAATAAGTATGACTTAGAAGAAAGGACAGCTAAATTTGGTGAGAATATTATAAGATTTTGTAAAAAAATACCAAGAGATCCTGTTACACATCCGTTAATAACACAACTTGTCAAGGCAGGCACAAGTGTTGGAACAAATTACCT
>CAZOSY010000210.1:0-5149 GCA_964582565.1 uncultured Bacteroidales bacterium
ACTTTTCTTTGTCTTGACACAAATAAAAGTAACAAAAGAAAAGTCAAGGCTTACTAATAATTTTGCACAAAACATACACATTTATCCTTTTCTTGCCGCAATCCAAGCCGTTAATAATTATAAAAACTTTTATTTTTACTCATTAATTATAAATTTTTAAAATATTTTTTTTAAAGTAACCATTCATTCACTTGTGGATTGCTTATTCAGCCCGTTGGTCTTTTTGACCTACGGGCTAAAAAAGCCAACGCAAAAGGATAAATGCTTGTTTTGACAACAAAATCATTAGAATGCCAATACATACTTTAACCAAATTCATTATATTTATCCCGTTGGATGTTATCCTACGGGATTTATAAAATTTTAATTCCGTAAAATATTAAATAGATGATTATAATTTTAGTAACGTCAAACATTTTCTTTTCGCAGGTATTCAATCATTAATTTTGCTGCCTTTGCTGAAGCTCCTTTGCCTCCTAATTTTTTCTTTAACTTTTTATAGTCATTAAGCAATATTTTTTTATGCTCTTTATCATAAATTATTTTATCAAGTTCTTTTTTAAGATTTTTTATATTAAAATCTTTTTGTATCAGTTCTGCAACCACCTGTTTATCCATAATAAGATTAACAAGAGAGATAAATTTTATTTTTGAGCCAACAAAAAATTTTGCCAGTAAATAAGAAACTAACAAAGATTTATAACACACAACTTCCGGCACTTCAAATAAAGCTGCCTCTAATGTTGCTGTGCCAGAAGTAACCAAAGCTGCTTTGGAATGCATAAATAATTCATAAGTGTTATTATAAATAATTTCAACATCTAAATCTTTAATAATATGTTTGTAAAATTCAACAGAAACAGAAGACACACCTGCTATAACAAACTGATAATCTTTATAATAAGGAATAATGCTGAGCATTTTTGAAAGCATTCTTATTATCTCCTGTCTTCTGCTGCCCGGAACCAATGCAATTACTGGCTTATCATTCAAATTATTTTCTTTAACAAAAATCTCAAATTTCTTAAATTTGACTTGGGCAATAGCATCAAACAAAGGATGACCTACAAAATCAACTTTATAATTGTAAGATTTGTAAAACTTCTCTTCAAAAGGAAGAATGACAAACATATTATCAACAAATTTTTTTATTTTTTTTACTCTTGACTGTTTCCATGCCCATAGTTGAGGAGAGATATAATAAAAAACTTTTAGTCCTGTTTGTTTACAAAATTTGGCAATTTTAAAATTAAATCCCGGATAATCAACAAGGATAACAACATCCGGCTTATATTCAACAATATCCTTCTTACAAAATTTTATATTTTTAAAAATAGTTCTGACATTCATTAAGACCTCTATAAAGCCCATAAATGCCAAGTTTTTATAATGTTTAACTATTTCTGCTCCCTGATTTTGCATTAAATCACCGCCCCAGCATCTGAACTGAGTTTTTTTGTCAAGCAGATTAATCTCTTTTATCAGATTTGATGCGTGTAAATCGCCTGATGCTTCTCCTGCTATTATATAGTATCTCATTAATTTATATTTTCATTGATATCATTGCTCAAGCATTCATTATTCGTCAGTAGCCGAACATGGTAGTTGGACATAACTGGCTCACGGCATTTATTTGCCGAATTTTGAATATTCATCTTTAAAAACCAATCCTTTTTTATCAAACTCATAAGAATATTATAATGCATATCTAACTATAAAAAACAGTATTCCAGAAATAAATGTTACAAGCAGGATTCCTCTGCCTGTTCTATCATACCTTATATTAACAAAATAATATCTTATTGTAAGCATATTTACAGATAAGCTTAATAATAGTGAAGTAGGTTTTCTTAAAGGGACTTTGGTATATAGCAATATTGCATATAATATACCAGGTAATACAATACCCAGAATAATTCCAAAAATTATCGAGTCCTTTTTAAATATTTTAAACATTTATCCTCCAGTTTTTAATAGTTTGTATCATATTATAAGCAGTAAGGTCAAATTGCACAGGAACTATTGACACATAATTATTTTTTAAAGCCCATTCATCAGTGTCGTGTCTATCATCAAATATTTCAAAAGTTCCTTTAAGCCAGTAATAATCCTTTTGATGAGGGTCTTTTCTTTTTTCATATTCTTCTGTCCACCGGGCATTTGCCTGTCTGCAAACTCTAACTCCTTTTATGTCTTTTTCTTTTATATCCGGTATATTAACATTTAAACAAATACCTTCAGGCAATCCGTTTTTTAATACATTTTTAGTTATTGTTTTTACATATTTTTTAGATGGACTAATATCTATATCCCATAAAGGATTTGTAACAGAAAATCCAATAGAAGGGATACCTTCAATAGCACCTTCAATAGCTGCTGACATTGTGCCTGAATATATGACATTAGAAGATGAATTAGACCCATGATTTATTCCTGATACTATCAAATCCGGTTTGCTGTCTAGCACTATATTTAATGCTATCTTAACACAATCAACGGGTGTGCCGTCACAAATATATTCTTTACATCCATTATGGTCTTTAATTTTTTCAAGTCGTAATGGGTCTGCAATAGTAACCGCATGTCCTACAGCAGAACGCACTCTGTCAGGTGCTACAACAACAACTTTACCTATTGTCTCCATAATATCTATCAAACATCTTATTCCCGGAGATGCAATGCCGTCATCATTAGTAACTAAAATAAGTGGTTCTCTCATAAATCTTTTTTGTATTTATTCAACATTTTTTAACTTTTCTTTGATTTCATCAAGTTCTTTTTGATGAGTTTTTATATTATTTTTAAAGTCCTCCTGATCTTTTAAATTCATCTTTATATCTTCTTTTGCCTGTTCAATCAATCCTTCATACTTTTCAACATTGATGTTTAATCTTTTATTATCTCTTACAATCTGTTTTAATTTATTTTCTAACTTCACATGTTCTTTTTCAGATTTTTTTTGTTCTTCTGAAATAGCATCTCTTGTTACATTAAGGGCAAAATTATAAATAATTCCTTCTGCTATTTTATATTTAGCCGGATTATCAGCAGAAGAAATAAAAACGCCATCACCTAAATCAAAACCTGCAATTAATTCTATAGCCCCATTTTTATCTTTTGTCTTTGCATAAACATCAATTGCAGACGAAGATAATGATATAATATTAACATTATCTGCAAAAATCTCACCTTTTGATGATGATGTCTTTGCTTTATAATTCTTCATAAGCGCTTTCCATGACTTTACAACATTTTTTTCCGAAGCACCATAAATAAGCACAGTAAGTACATTATTATTACTTTCTGCAATATTTTCCCTTGTTTCTTTTACATTAATTTTTTGAGAAAATATATTAGTTGTAAAACAAAATAACATTAAAAACATTAAATATTTTTTCATTTGTTTATTTTTAAGCAGTTACAAGTTTAAAGTTTAAAGCACAAAGTTCCAATATATCAGGCATTTATGTTTCTGTTTAACAATTTATTCAAAAAAAATAATCTTGTAAAATTATATATTTTTTTTAATTTTATAGATTTCTAAAATTAATATGAAAACACAAAAGTATTTTAATTTTGTTAATTTTATTTCTTTATATTGAAACAAAAATTTAAAAGTTATGGAAAACAAAATAAAAGTAATAACAGAAGATATTACAAAATTAAAAACAGATGCTATTGTTAATGCTGCCAACACAGGGCTTTTGGGTGGCGGTGGCGTTGATGGTGCTATTCACAGAGCAGCAGGGCACGAACTTTTTGAAGAATGCAAAAAATTAAACGGATGTCATACAGGAGAATCAAAAATTACAAAAGCATATAAACTGCCTTGTAAATACGTTATTCATACAGTAGGACCTGTATGGAACAAAGGTAATAAAAATGAAGAAAACCTGCTTGCAAATTGCTATAAAAATAGCTTGAACATTGCAAAAAAATATAATATAACAACAATAGCTTTCCCTAACATAAGCACAGGAATTTATCATTTTCCTAAAAAACTTGCTGCTAAAATAGCTATTAATCAGGTAAAAAATTTTCTGCAAAATAATAATAACTTCAAAGAAATTATATTTGTATGCTTTGACAAAGAAAATTTTGATATTTATACAGAATTACTTAATCAAAATTAATTGATTGGTTTTTATAATAACTTGAGAAGCAGTTGATTGTATAACTGGAAGTGAATTATTACTTTAAGATAATAATTTGTTTTTTTATATACATTGTTAGGACATCATGCTTTATTTTTTTCTCCAAAGGTAATAATTATTTCTATAATCATTGTTTTGTCTTTAATGCAATATAACGATTAGTATATAAAAAGTAAGCGATTGCGAAGCACTTCACTTTTACTTTACTACTAAATTCCTTTACTTGCATAATCTCTCAATTTATGACAAACCCCGCATTACGTATAGACTTTATTAGCTACCGTTTTTTACCTTCTTTTCAATATATTTTGAGTTCATAATTCTGATCAAGCCCATATAATCCAACTTAAATTCAATTAAATCTCCTACCTTATATTTCTTTTTATTATCATCAATATCAATTACTATCATATCAGAACTTGCACCTGCTATTTTTAAGCTTTTATCAACTAATTCTAAATGTTCTGGTTCTACATCTAGAAGGCCTAAATCAATAATTGCTCTATATGATTTTTCCCCAACGTCTGTTTGGTTAAACTCATAACTTTCTCCTTCAACATTTGTTCCCATTTCACCCATTGGAACAACGTGTTTTTCAATTAATTCGATTATTTCAGAATACAAACCAAACACATCAGAGTGCATTTTTTTAAATTTTGTATTATTATAAACATCTGTTCCAAGAAATAATGTTTCACCTACTCGAAAATGATTAATTCCTTTTGGTAAAAGATTTTGAAATATCAAAGGTATTGTTACCGAAGAACCTCCTGAAACGTAAGGAATTTGCTTGTCAAATTTTGCTTCAATTAACTGTTCGTATAAGCTAAGCTGAATTAATTTATCTTGATTTGGCAAAACACCATACAAACATGAAAGGTTTGTGCCAATTCCTACAACTTGAATATTTTCTAATTTGAAAATACTTTCATAAAAAGCAATAAAGTCTTCACCTAAAACACCTTCTCGAAGTTCACCAAGCTCTATCATTATTA
>CAZOSY010000211.1:0-2934 GCA_964582565.1 uncultured Bacteroidales bacterium
GACATTTTAACACCATACTAAAGTATGGTGCTAATCTGATATGCTCTAAATCAGAGTTTTATGGCTTAACTAAATGACATTGCCATAAATGGTGGGGTAACTGAAAATAAATAAAAATTAACCAATAACCATTTTTAATTGATAATTATTAATGACAATTATATTACGTAAAGTATATTAACATTTTTTAACAATCTAAAACTTGTGCTGAACACGTTTTAGTATAGATAAAAAAAAACTTTTTTAACATTATTTCGTATTAGTAAATTAATTAGTGTCTGTTCATAAAGTAAGTGTTTAGTTCAGAATGTTCGAGTTCGAGGCTTGCGCAGTCTTGAAAATCAGGAGTTTACTTTTGTAAATGACTGATTTGAAAGACAAGTATAACGAAGAAATCGGACATTATGAACAAACACTAATTAGAATTTAATTAAATATTTATGTCTGCTTATAAAAAATACATAGTAATTATTTTTTTGTTATTAAGTGTTTCTTTTTTGTGCTTGGCACAGGAAGAAGAAATTAAAGAAGACCCTCTTAGCTCATATTATGAATCAGCAGCTGAGAAAGATTCTGTTAAACCTTATGACAAATATAGTTTGCCTTCAGTAGGAATAGGCACAGGCGTTTTGTATTTTTTGGGCGATATAGGTACTTCCGAATCAAAAATTCCCGGAATAGGCAGGATTAATTCAGGATTTGATTTTAATGTAGAACAAAGAATTAATAATACTTTTAGTGCTTCATTAAACGGACTGTTTGGAAAATTGTCAGGAAATGATAATGACGCATATCATCATTTTAATTTCTCAACAAAAATATCCCAGATTAACGCTAATATAATCGTTCATCTTGATAATGATTCTATAATAAATAAAACAAGCAGATTTGCTCCTTTTATCTCTTTGGGATTAGGATTTATGTCATTTAATCCGTATGCTGATTTGTATGATAAAAATGGAAAACAATATTATTACTGGGAAAACGGGAAAATAATGGATCAGCCCTTTGACCAGGAAAATCCACAAAATGGTAATGTATTGATAAAAGATTATGTTTATGAAACAAAATTAGATGAAAATAATAAATATAGTCATCATACATTCACTATTCCTGTTGGAATAGGTCTGAAATTTAAACTGACAGAACAGTTTGAAACAAAAATATCATCAGTATATTATTTAACAAAAACTGATTATATAGACAACAAAAGTTTTAAAGATAAAAAATATGGATTTTTTAGCGGACATAATGACAGCTATTTATACACTTCTGTGTCATTATTGTTTAACATAGCAGGAAAACCTGTTGGCTATTTATCTAAAAGATATTATAAAGATATAAATTTTAAGGAAATAGAAGGAATGGATTCAGATACAGATGGCATAAAAGACGATGATGATTTATGTCCTGATACTCCAAAAGATGCGAAAGTTGATGAAAATGGATGCCCTTTGGATGACGATAGTGATGGCGTGCCAAATTATATTGACAAAGAACAAAATACACCGGCAGGAAATCTTGTAGATGAAAATGGAGTTACTATTACACAAAAAATGATTGAAGACAGATACCTCAGAGATTCTTTAATAATGGCAGGATTAATTTTTGCTGATAAAGATTCAATAAATGAACCTGATTTGAATGTAACTAATGTTGAATATAAAGAAAACAAAACAGAACCAACTCCTTCTGTTGCCAATGGTGTTGTATATAGAATTCAAATTGCTTCGTTAGAAAATAATACATCCAAATCCCGTTTTCAATCTTATCTTAAAGATGAATATATGTCTGAAGAGGTCTTTGTTAATCCTTATCAGGAAAGATATTTATATTCTGTCGGGACTTTTAACTCTTTGGATGAAGCAGAGAAATTTAACAATAATTTTGAAGATAAAACAGGGCTTAGTTCGTTTGTAATTGCGTTCAAAGATGATAAAAAGATAGCTCTTGAACAGGCAGAAAAATTTATAAAAGAAAATATAAATAATATACCTGAACATAAAAAAGAAACAGTCAGTTATGAAACAGAAACAAATAAAGAAAAATTGCCAGTTGTTCCTTCTTATGTTAAAAAAAATATTATATACAGAGTTCAGATAGCATCATTAAATAATAATACATCCAAATCCCGTTTTCAATCTTATCTTAAAGATGAATATATGTCTGAAGAGGTCTTTGTTAATCCTTATCAGGAAAGATATTTATATTCTGTCGGGACTTTTAACTCTTTGGATGAAGCAGAGAAATTTAACAATAATTTTGAAGATAAAACAGGGCTTAGTTCGTTTGTAATTGCGTTCAAAGATGATAAAAAGATAGCTCTTGAACAGGCAGAAAAATTTATAAAAGAAAATATAAATAATATACCTGAACATAAAAAAGAAACAGTCAGTCCTGAAACAGATATATCAGCATCTTCTATCAAAGGTATTATCTATCGTGTTCAAATTGCTTCATTAAATAATGATAAGACAAAATCTTTTTTAAAAAATAAATATAATATTACAGACAAAATATTTATTAATTATTACCATGGAACATACAAATATTCTGTAGGAACTTTCAGCTCTTATACTGACGCAAATAATTACAGTAATGATTTAAAAACAAAAATAGATATTAATTCCTTTGTAATTGCCTTTAAAGACGGAAAAAGAATAAGTTTTGAGGATATATACAGATTAAAAAAAGCAAGTAATGTAAAAGAAGAAAAAAAATCTAATATTGAGAACATTCCTGTTGAGCCAAAAAAAGAAGAGAAAAACAAAAAGCAGGAATACAGTCCGCCTAAGACAGATAGCACTGGTATCCAAATTGAGAAAAATATAAACGTTCACCCTGTTGAAAATATTGATAAAGCAAAAAAATCTGAAGAACATGAAACAGATAATCCTATAAAAGAAAAAAACATAGAAGATGAGCAACCTGTTG
>CAZOSY010000211.1:3034-5091 GCA_964582565.1 uncultured Bacteroidales bacterium
ATAAAACATTAGAAGTTAATAATGAAGATATTAATGAAAAAGATACAGAGATTGAGCAACCTGTTGATAAAACATTAGAAGTTAATAATGAAGATATTAATGAAAAAGATACAGAGATTGAAAAACCTGTTGATAAATCATTAGAAACTAAAAATGAGGATATTAATGAAAAAGATACAGAACCTGAAAAAACAACTGATAAAATTGAATTATCAGAGACCTTTAAAGAATCAAATGAGGTTATATATAGAGTTAATTTTGCTTCTTTAAGAAATGATACATCTGCATTTTATTTTCAAAATGAATATTTTATTACTGAAAAAATATTTATTACTTTTTTTCACAAGAGATATATATATTCTGTTGGCACCTTTAAGTCCATTGACAAGGCAAAAGAGTTTAAACGTGAGTTTAGAAAAAAAATAGGACTTGATGCATATATAGGTGCTTTTAAAGGAAATCAGTCAATAACTCTTAAGCAAGCAAAAAATATTCAGAACAAAAAAAATGATGATAAATCATTAGAAGATAACAATGAAAATATTAATGAAAAAGATAGAGAACCTGAAAAAACAACTGATAAAATTGAATTATCAGAGACCTTTAAAGAATCAAATGAGGTTATATATAGAGTTAAATTTGCTTCTTTAAGAAATGATACATCTGAATTTTATTTTCAAAATGAATATTTTATTACTGAAAAAATATTTATTACTTTTTCTCACAAGAGATATATATATTCTGTTGGCACTTTTAAGTCCATTGACAAGGCAAAAGAGTTTAAACGTGAGTTTAGAAAAAAAACAGGACTTGATGCATATATAGCTGCTTTTAAAGGAAATCAGTCAATAACTCTTAAACAAGCAAAAAATATTGAGAATCAAAAAATTGATGATTAATATTAT
Organism: uncultured Bacteroidales bacterium; assembly: GCA_964582565.1. Lineage (GTDB taxonomy): Bacteria > Bacteroidota > Bacteroidia > Bacteroidales > CAZZDX01 > CAZZDX01. The sequence continues at coordinate 3,940 of CAZOSY010000211.1, forward strand.
TTTTTTTAAAAATAATTATTAAAATTCATTATAAATAAATTTATTTGTATTTTTGTTTTTTTATAAAGTTGTAATAAATAAAAATTAAATAAAAATTAAATAAAAAATACTGATGAAGGAAAAATATTTCATTATTTCATTTTTGATGATATTGAATATATCAGCTTTTGCTCAATTTGGTCAGGTTTCTGAAGAATCCTCCAAAAACAAAAGAGATACTCTGCAAATTTTTACAAAAAAATATGATCTTCCATCAATAGGAATAAGTGCAGGAAATATATATTTTTGTGGTGATTTGGGTAATCGTAAAGGTGATTTTACTTTTAACACAGGAGCCGGTATTTTTGTACAACAAAAATTTGCAAAAACATATTTATCTGCTTCTTTTGATGCTATAACAGGAAAAATATCACAAAATTATGACAAACAGGGACATAAATATGATTTTGAAACAAACATATTTCAATGCAATATTTCTTTAAATGCATATCTTAACAAAATATTAGGATTTAGCAGAGCAAGTAAATTTTCTCCTTTTGTTTCTATAGGAGTTGGCTATATAACTTTTAACCCTAAAGCTAATCTTAAAGATGAAAATGGAGATAATTATATTTTCAGACCTGACGGTACTATTACTGATAAAAACGGAAACATTACAGAAAGAGATAATAACTTTGAAACAAAATTGGATTCCACTAATTCATACAACCATTATGCTCTTTGCTCACCTTTTGGTATAGGAATAGAATATAAATTATCAAAACGATTTTCATTAAAAGTTTCTTCTATTTATTATTTTACAAAAACAGATAATATTGATAGTAATCCAGGCAATACAAAATTTAATGTTGAAAATAAACATGATGATGGATATCTGTACTCTTCTATTTCTTTTTTATTTAATCTAAGCAGAAAAATTAAAATAGAAAGACCTGATATGTATAGCTACAGAGTGATTTCACCTCCTGCTTTAGCTTATTCAAGATAAAAAACAGTATCTTTTCTCTGTAAATCTTATCTAAATTTATTTTGTTAAATATAGTAAAATAATTACAGGTTTTTTATTTACTTTGTATAATATATTTATTTTAACTTATGGGGAGTTCTAATAATTGGTTTTGTATATGAAAGTGAGCGAAAAATATCAGTATG
>CAZOSY010000212.1:0-5070 GCA_964582565.1 uncultured Bacteroidales bacterium
CTGTTACTCCATCTGAACCGTCCGAACCGTCTGAACCATCTATTCCTGCTATTCCTGTAGGTCCTGTTGCTCCGTCTGAACCGTCTGAACCATCTGCTCCTGCTACTCCTGTAGGTCCTGTTGCGCCGTCTGAACCATCTGCGCCTGCAGGTCCTTGTGGTCCTATACATTCTTTCCATACAATACCATCAAAATACCAAAACTGGTCGTAATCAGTATCATATACCATTAATCCTGTTGCAGGTGAAGCAATAGCATTCCGTTGCGTTGAATCCATACGAGGAATTAATATTCCCTTTGAAAAGGACTTAACATCAAGAATTGCTGAACTATTAGCAGCAGAACTATCAGAATTGATAGCCACACCCTGTGCATGACAATTTAAAGCAAAAAAACCTGAAAACTGAAAGCTTATAAAAAAAATAAACATCAAACCAAATGATGACAGATGATAAATAATTTTTTTCATAGTTTTATTTTTTTTAAAATTTATTTATTATATTTTTTAATCTACAAATAATCTGCAAAGATAATATTTTTTTTACAAAAAGCAAATTTTTTTTTCATTAGTGTCGGACTAAAAATAATTATGAACTATAAAAACGCACTATTGATAAGGTTTTGATAAATATTTCACTACTAACGGGGCTGTTTATTAAACTCCGTTAGAAGTGAAATATTTATAGAACATAGTTATAATCGCAGTTTTTGAGCTACGTAGGAGCGAAATATTAAATAAAATTTAAACAATATTTATAATAATATTAAATTTAGGTAAAATCGTTTCTAAATATTATGAGATTCCTCGATATCACTCGGAATGGCAGTATTATTCAGAGTTTAGGGTGGTGGTAAGGACGCGTTTTACGCGTCCTTACCACCACCTTCCCAACATAATGAAGTTGTCATTCCTATCCGGCTCAGGCGGATAATAAATCATATTAAACCATCCGGACAACATATACTAAGCCCGTCAGTTGACGGATGACCTATTATGAATTATTTTGTCTAAAACATTTAATTCTCATAAATCATCATTTTGGAGCAAGTCATAATTATTTTATATTTTGTTTTGCCAGATTAAGATTATTTTTTGCGAGTTGAAAATCCGGCTTAATTTTCAGTGCTTTTTCACATGCCTTGATTGCTTGATCATATTTACCAAGCATATTATAAGCAGAACAGATATTATTGTAAGCGGATGCATAATCTGGTTTTAATTTTAATGCTTTATTGCAAGCTTCTATACATTTATGATACATTTTAGCGTTATAGTAAGATAAACTAAGCTCTAAAAAGTTTTCCGGTGTAGGATTATTTTTTACTATTTCTTGTTTTATTTCAATCTTTGTATTTTCATTTTTATATGCATCAAAGTATATAAGAGCAGTTTTATCATCAGGAACAATCTGTAATGTTTTAGTTACTAGTTTGTTTAATTTTTCCCATTCATATTCATCTGCATATATTTTCATTAGTAAATATCGGGATTTCATATAAGCAGGACTTAATTCTATTGCTTTTAATAGTAATGGAATTGCTTCTTTATTACGATTTTGCCTGTTTAACCATTGTGCATAATAATAATAAGAATCATGATAATTTTTCCCGTATTGAATAGCTTTTTTAAAATTTTTTTCAGCTTCTGATAGTTGATTCATTGCATTTTTAACAATACCAATATTGATATACAAAGAAGTATAATAAGGATTATATTCTAATGCTTTTTCATAATATTTTAAAGCAACTTCATATTTACCTTTTCTCATCTGACTTAACCCATAATTCATTAAGCCCCTTCCGTTTTTAGGACTTTTTATTGTTACATCATACCATAAAGATTCTTCATCTTGCCATACTTTATTTCTTTGAAATGTTCCATAAGCATAAGCCCCAAGAATAATAATTGCTAAAAAAACAATTCCAACTTTTAATAAACCTTTACTCATAATAATTTTTTCAAATTTATAAATTAATAAACCTAATGCCCAGCAAACACTTAGCATTAGCCCGATATATGGGAAAAAAATTCTGTGGTCGTTCATTACTTCGGCTAATGGAAAAATACTTGATGTTGGCAACAAAGCAATAAAAAACCATAAAATACCGAATGAAACAGGTCTGTATTTTTTTTTCTTTGATAAAATAACTGATAATGTTAACATTGTTATTATAAAAACTATTCCCACAATAAATCTGTCGTCAAAAATATTTGAAATACATCTCCAGTCAGTATCAGCACTTAAATTAAAAGGAAGGAAAAAAGTATTAAAATAATGAATTATAACAAATGGTTGTGTAATTAAATAATTGAACCGTGAAATTCCTATATCAACAGGGGACTGACCAATTGTTTTTATAGAAAATAGCGCCAGACCAACACATACTATAAAAGCAGGCAAAGTTTTAATAAATGATTGCCATAATGCTTTTTTGTTATTAAATATACTTGTTAAAGAAACTTTTTTTTTAAATAAAATAATATAAACAAATAATAACAGAAAAAACATAGCGGTCGGTTCTTTTGTAAACATTCCAATTACTATTGGTATTAAATAAATAAACCATTTTCTTAATTTTGGTGCATAAAGATATATTACAAAAGCAGCAACGACAAAAAGAGTTGAATACGAATCGGAACGTGCACTTATAAAGTTAATTGTTTCTGCATTAGCAGTATGCAAACCATACCACCCACTTGCAAACAAAGCAATATATTTATTCCATCTATGAGAAACAGCTGTATTTATAATCTTATAAAATAAAAAAAACATTAATACACATTGTATAAGGAAACAGAGAAACATGGAAATATGAAAGTAAAAAGGTTTTAATCCGCCTGCAATCCAATAGTCAATTGCCAGTGTTGTTGTAACAAAAGGACGATTAGCATAGCTGTCGGTAATTGCCCAATAAGTAGAATGATCTTTAAAAAATAAAGGAATATTTTTTATATCTTGTATATATATGTTGTTTACTATAGTATAATCATCATCAAAATGAAAACTATTATCAAAATGATTTGAATATGTTAAAATCAGAACAGATAATAAAATAAATCCAAAGATTAATAATTTTATATTTTTTTTCATGTTATAAAAATTTTTTTTACTGCAATTTCAACTTCCAATGCCTTGTGAAAAGCAACAGTTATAGAGCTAATTCCGATATATTTTGGTGATTTTTTTTTTATTTGTCTTCTATATTTAATTTATTTTTAAAGGCAAAAATACAAAATTTAAAAAATATTTTTAAATAATTTAAATTCAATATTCAAACACAACTTTTATAAATGAATAAACGATAAAGAAAAAAATAAATATTTTTTGAAATAATACTGACTTGTTATCATATAACGAAAAATAATACAAGAACAAATGGATGAAAGATTAATACCGAATCGCTTTTAACTAAGCGAAAATAAATTTTCGCAAATTTCAGTCGTTTGGCATTAACTCAACCAAACTATCAAAATGATATTCATCTGCCTTAGGCAGATAGCGGTTTCGTATAAGTATTATTATTTCAGTAGATAGTAGATTAGGGAAAATGATAATTTCGCAGGAACTTAGCAAAATGATTTCACAAACGGAGTGAGTAAACCCAGCAGATAATAATCAATAGAAACAAGCTGAAACTTGTGCTGATACCTGTTTCAGTATAGATACTAAATTTTAAATAATATTAATTTAAAATTAAACTGATATTACCTATTGCTTTTGAATTAAGGATGTTTAAAGCTCTTGAATAATTTAGTATATTATTTATTACATTTTTACCAGGTGAAACATTTATGCTATTCAGGGCTTTTTTTACTTTTAGTATTGACTTATATTGTGTATTAAGTTTTTTATTTGATTTGATAGTTTTGGAAATCAAATTTTTATTTACACTATCAGTTTCATTATAAGCAAAAAGTATCAGGTCATTAAGTGTGTAATTTTTTTTCATAGGCATTATAATTTTATATAATTTTATAATGAAACGAAAATTTGTTATAAATATTGTAAAAATATTTATACTCTTTTCAGAAAAGATTTACACTGACAGGGATATATTTTTTTCAGATATTAATTTTCGCAGGTTGATAAGAGCATAGCGCATTCGTCCTAATGCAGTGTTAATGCTTACATCAGTTTGTTCGGCAATTTCTTTAAAACTCATATCAGCATAATGTCGCATAATTAGCACTTTTTTTTGCTCTTCAGGTAGCAGTTGGACCAATTCTTTTACGTCGTTATGTATTTGTTTTATTATCATTTTATCTTCAACAGGTTCGTCATATATTTTTATTGTATTAAAAATATCATATTCATCTCTGTTTTCAATAGTTGGTATTCTCTTTGATTTTCTAAAATAATCAATGGTAAGATTGTGAGCTATTCGCATAACCCAAGGCACAAATTTGCCTTCTTCGTTATAAGAACCAGTTTTCAGAGTATTAATAACTTTTATAAAAGTATCCTGAAAAATATCATCAGCCAATTGTTTATCTTTAACAATTAAAAAAATATATACAAAGATTTTCTTTTTATGACGAAGGATAAGCTTTTCAATACTGGATTCATCTCCGATTAAATATTGCTTAATTAGTTTTTCGTCACTAATTAAATAGGTGTTCATAACAACCTCCCTTTTTTATGTTAATATTAAGTAAAAGGGTAAATATTTAATCTATAATAAATCCTCCCGTAATTTTAAGGTTAGTATTTTATTTATTTAAATAAAACAGATAATTCTATTATTAATAGCAATTATGATACAAAAATATAACAAATATTATTTCTACACAAATTTTTTTTAATGTTTTTTTATTTATTTTTTATTTATTTATCGCTTAATATTGTTAAAACCCTTTAAAATTAAATGTTTTAACGATTATTTTTTTTTATTGTTTTTTTTTCTTTTTTATGAATTTTTACTTTTATCAAGTAATTTTTTAACAAAAAATTCAATTTCTGATTTATTTTAATCCAAATTTAGCAATTTAAAATATTAAATTGGGATTATACACTTTGTTGAACTAAATCCCGCAAAGGCGGGATAGCCAGAACCATTTCGTTGCAAATA
>CAZOSY010000213.1:0-5009 GCA_964582565.1 uncultured Bacteroidales bacterium
AACATAGATGATATGATAAATGAGTTACGAGTTACGAGTTACGAATTACGAATTATGAATTATGAATTATGAATGTAGAAACTAATTACAAAAATATAAATGCCGTCAGGCAACTGCCTGATCCAACGGTATAAATAAATAAAAATTTTTGCAAATAGAAAAAAATAATTATTACAATTATTACAATTTTTAAACAATAATAAACTAATTAAAAAAACACAAACTTATGAAAACACACAAGAACATATTATCGCTATTTATTGCTATTTTTATAATAGCTATCCCTTTTTATGGTTTTGCCCAAAAAGGAGAATCTAACAAGCAGGAACGGAAAAAAATGATAGAATCGCAAAAAATTGCTTTCATCACTCAAAAAATGGATTTAACACCTAAAGAAGCACAAAAATTTTGGCCATATTATAATGAATATAAAGCAAACAAGGACTCTTTAATGAGTTTATTTCATAAAGAATGTATGTGTGGGAAAAAAGATTTTAGCCAACTGTCAGATAAACAAGCCGGGGAATTGGCTGATATGCAAATCATTCATGCACAACAAATGCTTGATTTACGCAAAAAATATCATCAAAAGTTTAAATCTGTTTTACCTGCCAAAAAAGTATTAAAACTTTATAATGCAGAAAAAGAGTTTAGAAAATACCTTTTAAAACAAATCAGAGAACATAGAAAGAAAAAATAATGGTAATCGTATAAACTTACAAATTAAATTTGTATAATTTTTGGCAAAAAATTTTTTAGAAATTATAAAATTATAGTTATTGTTACAGGTTCCAAGTTCAAAATTCAAGGTTCATAATTAGCTTCGCTGAGATCGCCTTCGGCTAAGTTCATAATTTTTTAATATCTTTTGTAGAGAGCATAATACTTACATCATGTATTTTACCACCAAATTGTGGATTTATTTTTGTTATCCTGACTTTTGCCTCCTCTATCAATGGAAACGTTTTACAAACTGAATCAAGAATACGTCTTGCAACATGTTCAAGTAATTTGGATTTTATCTCCATTTCCTTTTTAATAAGCAGATATACGGTTTGATAATCTATTGTATCTGTCAAATTATCTGTTGTTGATGCCTTATTTAAATCTGTTTTTAAATAAAAATCAACTAAAAAATTATTACCTGTTTTTTGTTCCTCAGCAGAACAACCATGATAAGCAAAAAATTCCATTCCTTGTATTGAAATCATTGATATAATATTTAGAGTTTTAACCTTTTTTATGCTATTATTATGTCAATTTAAAGCTTCGTATAAAGCCAAACTCTGACAGGTCTAGCGACTCTGTCAGGTTTTATGTCTGTGATATTTAGATATTCCAGACCTGTCAGAGTCAATCCGCCTTAGACGGAACGACATTATAAAGTTGACAAGACACTATCAAACAACAAACTTGTGAAATAATAATTGTAATTTTAGATTTTATTTTTAATAAAAATATTACTTTTGGAACAAAAATTGTTTTTCAAAAAATAACTTAATCTTAATTATTCACAAAAAATAAAAATAGTATGAAATCAAATGTAAAAAAAGTTTTTTTGCTGGCATTTTTGCTGGTTTCGGTTTTTATATTTTCAAATAATCATTGCTATGCACAAAAAGTTTATTCCTGCGATAGCAAATATGATGCTGATGTAAAAGTTTTTGTTGTTAGCAGTAAATACGATGCTGATTTACTGGTTTACAAAGTATCAAGCAAATATGATGCTGACGGCAACAAAGGATTATGGTTTTTTGTTGATAGCAAGTATGATGCTGACAAAAAAATTTATTTTGTTAGCAGTAAATATGATGCTGATTTATTAATATATTTTGTTAACAGCAAATATGATGCTAAATGGAGCAAAAAGAACAAGCAAGATTTGATGTATTAAAAATATTTTCAAATAATTTATTCTGAAATTTGTGCTGAGTTTGTTTCAGTAAATTTAAAAGAATATAATATAGCTTCAAGCTGCAAAAGATATTTCTTCTTATCAAATTTAGGAGCATATACAAATCCGTCAAGAGTGATAACTTTGTTTTGATTTACAAAAGTATAGTTAACAAATGGTCCGCCCATAAAATCATTTTCTACTCTCCATAAGCCCCTTGTCTCAACAGCAAAATTGTTGTTATAACTTATTCGTTTAGATACAGGAAAAATATCTTTGTATGTTGTCATATAAGAGCCATCAGTTGGTCCTGGAACATAAAGTTTTGTAATAGAATCTCTTATTGTTATTATTTTTTTATTATCAAAAGCAACAGTATCAGTATAATCATAAAAATATATAATTATATCCTGACTCATATCTGTTGTCTCTTTTCTTATCCATGCAAAGTTGTCTGTTTGTTTGGCAATATAAAATCCATTAGGTATAACAAATGATAAATGAAAAGATTTTTCTAATTTGTTTTCAAGTTTTTTATCTTCATATTGTTTATAGGCATTTATTATACGACTTCTTTCTATTTCTTTATAATAATCTATAATAATATCCTGTTTATCTTTAAGCAATTTATAAAAAGAAGAATCATCCGGAGTTGATATTTCAACAACTATCTGAGGTTTTGACCATACATTTTTTTTTATGCTTATAACTGGTTTGCCAATACTATCTTTAATATTTGCTATAAAAATATTTCTGTGAGTTTGAAATATTTTTTTATTAAACAAAGATTTATCAATGCTAATTACATCAAACATTTTTTCCTGTTGTGGTAATCCTTGTTGTTCCTGTTCAAAACAATCTTTTATCTGGCTAAGGCAAACAGAATTTTTATAATTTTTTGGGATAACAACAAGTATTTCCGAAGCATTTCCTGAAGATGATGGTATAGACGGTTCATTGCAGGATTGGCAAAAACAAATGATAGTAAAAAAAAGGCAAAAAGAAAAAAGTTTTATTGTTTTTTGTGTTTTCATCTGTTTTATATCTTTATAATTGGCTGATATTTAGTTGTTTATATTATCAATCATTTATAATTCGTAATTTTCAATTTGTAGTCATTTTGAATTTCATAATGAGTCCGCTCCGAAAAGTAGATATTTACTTATTTGTCATTCTGAACTTGTTTCAGAATCTATTGATATTATTGAAATTAGAGATTCCGAACTAACCCTGAAACGAGTTCAGGATGACGTTATTCGGAATGACACAATTTTGACTTTTCGGAGTGGACTCATAATTATTTTTAAATATTCTCTATTACGCCAACTTTAATTTTTTGTCCGGGTTTTAGTTTATGAACATTATGAATATTATTTAATTTTTTTATTTCTTTAACTGAAAGTGCTTTATATTTGTTAGCAATATCCCACAAAGTATCACCATCTCGTATAGTAACATATATGTATTTTATATTTTTTTGTGATAAATTTGTTTTTTGAGATGTGGTTTCTTTGTTATTTTGCTTGTGCAAACTATTTTTATCAGACATAGTTTTGTCTGTTTCAGGTGGATTAGAAGATAATCCTGTTGAATCTACAGATGGCTTTTCATCTGCATTGGACAGAGTTTTTTTCCCCATAGATACCTGGACAAGTAATTTTTGTCTTGGATGAATAATGTGTCTTCTTATATTGTTCCAGTTTTTAATGTCTCTTACTGAACAGCCATATCTATGTGCTATTCCTCCTAATGTCTCACCTCTTCTTACAATATGTTTTGAAAATAACTCTCCGTTTATTAATTTAATATTATGTTTTTTTGCATATTCCTCTTTTGCAATTTGTTTTTCAGTCCTGTAATTATATAAAGAATCTTCATTATTAATAAAAAGACCTATACAATTTTTAGGCAATCTTAAAATATAATCTTTTTTATCATTAGCAGGTATATAACCTATTTTATAAGTTGGATTTAAAAATTCAATATCCTGATAAGGAATATTTAGCATTTCAGATATCTGGTCAAAAGAGAGTTGTTTTTTTACAATAACAGTATCAACTTCAAAGTCCATAAAATCAGGAACTCTTGGATATATATTATGTTCAGCAGCATAATTCATAACATATACAGCTGCAATAAAAATAGGCACATAAGTTCTTGTCTCTCTTGGCAGATGCCGTTCTATTTTCCAAAAATCAGTATTTCCATTTGAACGTCTTATAGCTTTATTTACATTGCCTGAGCCAGAATTATAAGCTGCTATCACTAATACCCAGTCGTGATAAATATTATATAAATCACTAAGATGTTCACAAGCAGCAACAGTAGATTTATAAGGGTCAAATCTATCATCAATATAAGAATTGGTTTTTAAATTATATAATTTCCCTGTTCTATACATAAATTGCCATAATCCTGATGCGCCTGAACGTGACCTTGCAACAGGATTTAAAGCAGATTCTATCATAGCAAGATATTTTAATTCAAGAGGTAAGTTATATTTATCTAACTGCTCTTCAAAAAAAGGAAAATATAACTGGGCTAATCCAAGTATCCTTGACACACTTTTTCGTTTCTTTATTGTATATAAATCTATACATCGTCTCACTGTCTCATTATATACTAAATCAAAAGGTGTTTTTTTGTTTAATTGTTCTATCCTGTATTTATATACAGAATCGCTATAAACAGGTATAGAATCAGAGGGGAAATGATATACATTTAAAATAGAAGTATCTGTAATAAAATTGGACTTTTTAAAATATATTGAGTTTGAAATACTATCAAGCATTGTAATAACAGGACTATCCTCAATTAAAGATATTTTTTTATTATTTGTAGAATCATAATGTGTTGTATCGTCTATTGACTGCACAGCATAAACTGATGATAGATTTAATATTAACAGAGAGAGATAAAACAAAAATATATTTTTATGCTTCATAGATTTATATAGATGTTAATTCAGAAAATATATTATAAAATGCAAATATACTTTATATTTTCATAGAAATTTTAATGACTTACAAAACTTTTTGAACAATATTTTTAACATTTTTCCTAACTGGTCTGTGGATATTTTTTGTATAAATCTCTTCTGTGTGCCTCAAACAAT
>CAZOSY010000214.1:0-5007 GCA_964582565.1 uncultured Bacteroidales bacterium
ATATGACGGGCTTAGTGTTTTGGTATTTTTGTAGTTGGAAAACTATGAAATTTTTAATAAAAAAGGAATGTATATACATTCCTTTTTTTGTATTTATATCAAATTTATATATTTGTAGTTTTAATATATGAAACATCCATGACCAAAGACAGTTTAGAGTTAATACTGAAACAGTGGTAAAGACGCAATGTATTGCGTCTCAACAATTTTGGATATATAAAGGGAATGATCCGCCTAAGGCGGATTTTGCAGTAGAGACGAGGTGCGCCTCGTCTCTACTAATAATGTAATACAAAAATATATAAAAATAAAACATTCATAACCAAGGAGAATTAAGATTGTAGGTCTAATATTTTTTCAGGAAATTACCTGATGGACACAGAAGAGAATGACCCGCCTTAGGCGGGAGAAAACCAAATTTCTATATCTTGAAACTTTTAAAAAATGTATCAGTTCCGATAAATGCAGGATTTACAATCGGGCGCATTACCGAAAGAAATGATTATAATTTTACAGTAGAGACGAGGCATGCCTCGTCTCTACAAACAATTAATAATATAAAAATATAAGTAACTAATAATGAATTAATTACGAAATTATAAATATATGAAATATAATAAAAAAATAGCTTCAGCAGGTAATAAAGGGAAAGGTATTCGTTCCGATTGTTTTGTAACAATTGAACTTATTGAAAATAAAGGTTTGGATATACAATTGGAGAGTAAAGTCAAAGTCCTTTATGGAGATTCAATTATTGCATTGACAAAAAATATCTTAAATTTTTTTAACATTAAAAATGCCAAAGTGCTTATAGAAGATAAAGGTGCGCTTGATTTTATAATAGCAGCTCGTATAGAAGCAGCTGTTAAGCAGTTAATTGATACAGATAAGGAATATGTATATGAACTGATTGAGGAAAATAAATATAAAACAGAAAAAGACAGAAATCGTTTTACTCGCCTTTATTTGCCGGGAAATACTCCTAGTTTAATGATAAATGCAGGTATTCATAAACCTGATGGCGTTATTCTTGACCTTGAAGACGCTGTTGCTCCTGACAAAAAAGCAGAAGCACAGATTTTAGTTAGAAATACTTTATGCCGGTTAAATTTTTATGAGGCAGAAAGAATGGTAAGAATTAATCAAATACCTAAAGGTCTATATGATTTAGATTATATTATACCATACAATACTAACTTGGTGTTAATTCCTAAATGTGAAAGTTCTGCTCAGGTTCATCAGGTTAATGAGCAGATAAATAAAATTAAAGATAAAAAAAATATTAAAAATAGTATATGGTTAATGCCTATTATTGAAAGTTGTCTCGGTGTTGTTAAATCTTATGAAATAGCTAGTGCTGCTGATAATGTTGTGGCTCTTGTAATAGGTCTTGAAGATTATACAGCAGATTTAGGGACAAAAAGAACTAACCATGGTGATGAATCTTTTTATGCAAGATGTCAAATTGTAAATTCTTGTAAAGCAGCAGGAATACAAGCTATTGATTCTGTGTTTTCTGATATATCAGATATGGAAGCATTAAAAGAAAATGTTTTAAGGTCAAAAGCTCTTGGATTTGATGGAATGGGCTGTATCCATCCCCGTCAGATAAAAGTTGTTTATGAAAATTTTGCTCCCGATGCTCAGGAAATAGAAAAAGCCAAAAAAATTGTCAATGCTTTTCTTGAAGCAAAGAAAATGGGCTTGGGAGTAGTATCGCTCGGAACAAAAATGATTGACCCACCAATTGTGAAACGTGCTCAAAAAATTATTGATATGGCAATAAATATGAATAAATTATCTAAAAACTGGAGAGAAGAAAATGAAGAAATATGATAAATTAGTAAAAAATGCTGCTGGCAGAATAGTTCCATCAGAAGTTAATGGCAAACCTGTAATCCCATTTAAAGGAATTGGAAAACACAGACCAACAGGGCATAAATATGCACCACCAATTGTAAGCTCATTGGACTTTCCTGCTGATGGAAATAAAGTTGTTAGCTCTTTATCTGAAGCTTTAAAAAAGTGTGGTATTAAAGACGGAATGACAATATCTACTCATCATCATTTACGCAATGGAGACCTTATGTCTAATAAGGTCTTTGAAATTGCTCATGAGCAAGGAATGAAAAATTTGGTCTGGTTTCCATCTGCCTCATTTCCTTGCAATGAACCTATAATTGAATATCTTGAAGATGGTACTATAAATCGTATTGAAGGTAGCATGAATGGCCCTTTGGGTCGTTTTTGTTCCGAAGGTAAGATGAAAGGAACCGCAGTACTTCGTTCCCATGGTGGCAGATATCAGGCATTACAAGATGGTGAGGTTCATATTGATATTGCTGTTATTGCTGCACCAACATCTGACCCTTTTGGTAATGCAAATGCCATATATGGACCATCGGCTTGTGGAGTATTGGGCTATGCTTTGGGAGATTATCAATTTGCAGATAAAGTAATTGTTGTAACTGATAATTTAATCAAATTTCCTTGTGTGCCTATGCAAATAGAAGGAAATTATGTGGACTATGTGGTAGTTGTTGATAAAATTGGTATCCCTGAAAAAATTGTTTCAGGGACAACGAAGATAACCAAAAGTCCTGACAGATTATTTATTGCAGAAATGACTGCTAAATTTTGTGATAAGACAGAAATATTAAAAGATGGATGCACTATTCAGTCAGGAGCAGGAGGAACTTCATTAGCAATAGGCGTATATCTGCATAAATTATTAAAACAAAGAAACTGGAAAGCACGTTTTGGATTTGGCGGAAGCACAAAATATATGGTAAATATGCTGGAGGATGGATGCCTTGACTATATTTTAGACGCTCAGGCATTTGACCTGGATGCAGTACGTTCTATAAGAGAAAATCCTAATCATCAGGATGTATCTATCTTTCATGCTTATGATTTCCATTCAAAAGGTAATTATACTACAATGATGGATATTATGATACTTGGGGCAACAGAAGTAGATGTTAATTTTAATGGTAATGTTGTTACTCACTCTGATGGCTATTTATTGCATGGTATTGGTGGCTGGCAAAATTGTTTGCATGCTAAATGTACTATTCTTCCTATTCCTCTGTTTAGAGACAGAATACCTGTTATAAAAGATAAAGTTACAACATTATGCGGTCCTGGAGAATTAATAGATGTTATTATTACCGAGAGAGGCATTGCTATTAATCCTCGTAGAACTGACTTAATAGAGAAATTAAAAGATTCTGACCTGCCAATTAAGTCCATTTATGAACTGAAAGACGAAGCAGAAAAAATATGCGGTAAACCTGCCAAACCAAAACTAAGCGATGAAATTGTTGCTATTATCAAATGGGTTGACGGAACAGTTATTGATGCTGTTCATAAAGTTGAAAAATAATTTTTGTTTATAAACTTGAAATGTCCTTAATTTGTTTGTTGTATAACATAGTTAGAGTTTGTTCATAAAGTAAATATTTTTTTGATTTAAGAATAAAGATTAACGATTTTTTGATTTTAGAAGTGCATGTAAATCGGTGTTCTAAAATCGTTAATCCTTGTTCGAAATTCAATAATGACCAAATTGTTTGATATTATGAACAGACACTAGTTAGTAGCAAGGTAAAAAAAATAAAACTAAATGGAAAAAGATGAAATTACAGAACTGATTGATAAAACAAAAATGATAATTAACGACTTCAACAGCGAAATATATTCAATCATTACAAATCCTGAAATAAAGAAAATATGTGGAGAATATCGAAAAAACAACAAACAAAAAAACGAGCTTGGTTTTAATATTTTTAATATTATTTCAGATACATTTTATAGAGAAAATTTCCATAGTGATATTCTAAAATCATTACTTGAAATACCTGAAATATTAACTTCATTCATAGAATTGTTAATTAAGCAAAATCCAAGGTTAAATCTACATATTGAAAATTATAAAAATGCAATTATTGAGAGAGAGGTTGACTTCATAGATATTTGTATAAAAGGAACAAAACGAGCACTTATAATTGAAAATAAAATTTATAATGCACCAGATGGACCAAGACAATTACCAAGATATAATAATACTTTGAAAAAATTAGATTATACGGTTGATTGTATTGTTTACCTATCATTAGATGGAACAAAAACTCCGTATAAAGACGACTGGACTAAAGAAGAAGAAATTGAAATAAATAAAAAATTGATAATTCTTGGAGCATATAAAGAAACTGAATTTGATTTGTATAGTGGTTGGTTACAACCTTGTGAAAGCTTAATTAATAATATAGACGTTCTTTTTTTAATTAGACAATATAAAAAACTACTTAAATTTTTAGGGAGAAACATTATGAATAAACCAATTATGGATAAATTTTTCAATACTATAAAAGACAATTTCGAGACTGTATTAGCCATTGATAAGATGTTAAATGATTTGCCAAAATATCAAGCAATCAAAATTCAAGAAAAATTTGAAAATAACCCAACACCTTTTTCAGAAGTTAAAGTATGGAAAGAGCATAATAATACTACATACTTTAACATATTAAAAATTGGAAACTCAAATTTTGCAATTGATATTATATGTAAACTTGAAAAATACTATGTTCAATTTTTTGACAGGTATTTCGAAAGTGGGGAAAATAATCCAGCTATTGAATTAATGAAAAAGTTAGAAAAAGACAATCAATTTATAGAAATTAAGAATAGTGGAAGAATACAACGAATTTTCAATTTCCCAGAACAAGAAAACGAACTTTTTGATTTTTTAACTGATTTTAAAGAACAATTAAGTAATTTGGTTAAAGGGAAAACCAGCCACTAATATGCGATTATACGCAATGTGGTGGTAAAGTAATAAATTTGTAAATATGAACACTAAATTAATATTTAACGGTTTGACAGATAATTGCTTTAAAATCTGTACTGTGCATACCGCTATCGTTAATATTTTTTATTAAAATCAATATTAAATTATGCTAAATACTATATTAAAACATCGTTCAATTAGAAAATATAAAAACA
>CAZOSY010000215.1:0-4978 GCA_964582565.1 uncultured Bacteroidales bacterium
GTATGGCAAATAATCCAGAAAGATTTACCCCAAAATAATAGATTATACTGCCACTACCACTACCACTGCCACTGCCACTGCCACTGCCACTGCCACTATCTTATTATTTGTTTGTAGCTTTGCTACGTTAAGTATATCTACAGGAGTAAAAAAAAAACATTACAAAGAGCAATTAGAAAAGGACACATAGTATTTCTTTCTCAATCTGTCAAGATTCAGCACAAACCATAATAACAAAAAGTGAGCAAGGTTTATAACTTATCACTCCACTTTCTGCAACAAAATACTTTTTACTTTTTTATCTGCAATTACCTTACAAATATACATACCAGCAGTAAATCCGGAAAAGTCCAAATGAATAAAATGAGAGCCGGCACTAAAAGAACAAGGTGCCTCTGAATGTGCCAAACGACCATATATGTCATACAAATCTATTCGGACAACTGCATCATCATTCAGTTGTAGCATTAATGTAAACGATTGCTTAAAAGGATTTGGAAATGCCCTTGCATTTACTGATGTAAGTGGTGCCTCTTCTTGTTTAATTGATATATCGCATGGAACAAACGGTCCTCCGGGAGAACCACCCAGACAACCCTGAAACCAATTATATGGCTCATTGCAATTGCTCCAGACATCTATCAACTCTAATGTATAACTGTTGCCGTCAGGTCCCTGAGGCCAAGGCAAAGCACTCGTATATTGCACATTCAGATATTCATTGTCATAAGCATCATAAAGATGCAATGTCTCATCAAAACATGAAAGTCCAAAAGAAAAAGGACCTAAAACATTGCTTATATCCGGATAAAACATCTTGAACTTTGCTGTATCCTGACACAAGACAATGTATTTTCCTTTTTTTAGTATTGTATTTTCGGGAATAACAAATTTATGATAGCCGTATTTGTCTTTAAACGTCCAGCAGGAAATATCCACATCTATGTTTCCATAATTATACAGTTCCACCCAGTCACCGGCATCCCATGATGATGCAGAATTATAATTTATTTCACTAAAACAGATACGTATTGTATCAGGACTACCCATAAAATAAGCTGTAAAAACATCATTGGTATCTAAATATACACTTAGACCTAAGTTGGTATCAGGCAAAGGATAAAACAAGTCAGATTGCCAGAAAGCAAATTCATAGCCGGGATTTGGAATGGCTGTAATAGTAACAGGCACGCTGTCGTAATAAATTCCTGCCCATGGAAAAGAGGACGGAATAACAGTATTAATCAAAATCTTACCTGCTTTTTCCGGATAAACATTCAAGGTAACAGAGACCTGTTTTTTTAAATTAAATTCTGTCTGTATCTGATCGCGTGCAAATTGCGGGCGATTATTTACAAACATTCTTATTTGCGGAACATTAATATTTTTCCAGTTATTGTATGTGCCATGACCCGGTATTCCCCATGCGGGATTATTAAATCCATTTCCCCATCGTGCAAATTGTCGTGGCATCTCAGGGTCTAATGTATCTTCAAAGACCGTAATATAGTTATTCATACTTTGTGGCATAAACAAAGTGTTTAAAAGGTCAGCATAGCGATTGATAAAACGATGACGAAAAGAAATATTTTCCAACAAACGACTCATTATAATAGATTGTGCATCATAAGGTTTTGTAAGGTTTGTATCTAAACTGTTGAAATTAAATGACCATGTTGAACCGAGTCCTAAATCTACGTCCCACAAAATATACCGCCACTTACCTGCCTGCTGACTATCGCGCCAGTAGCGGACATTATTTACAAGCCAGTCCCAGTTATCAGAATATGTTTCTGCGGCAAAATAATCAATAAAGTTATCAAGGTCAATCCAGTTTTCTACTACTGAAAAAATATTTGAATCAGCCATATTGTTGGATGTAACAAATTGAAACAATTGAATATAATCATCATTGGTTCCACACATTACAGCGCCGTTGTATTGCAGCAAATCAACATTCATTGGGTCTATGCCATGATTGTCAGCAATATAGTGTTTATTAATTTTTTCTCTGATATTATATACGCCCCAGTATTTACCATTTAAGAACAATACACAGGGCTGATATTCCTGGACATCAATATTAGTTTTTTTCAGGCAAAGGATATGCATTAACGCATCGCGAAAATGCGCATTGTTCCAGTCATTTCCGGCATTTCTTAATACTATCTGTTTAAAACTATATATATCCTTCTCAGGAAAAAATTTGTAATCAATACTATTTTCTCCGTATTTTCCTCTTGCTATTAATTTAAAACTCTTTTGCGGATTGGAACGTGAATAATTTCCTGCTATTTTCATGCCTATATTTTGTTCAAAACCAAGATTTTTTTGTTTGTCAAAATACTCTACATAACCCTCTTTTTCCCAATCCTGCCAAAAATTGGCTCCAAAAAATGGGATAGTGCTGTCAGCATACTGACCTTTTATATATATTCCTGTATTCCAGTCCCATAAATTATCAGGATTTGTACTTAAAGAAACTACAGGCAAGCTACTTGACTCATTTATAAAATATGTGTTCACAACCGTATTGCTCGGAAGTAAAGTTCCTGTATTATCAAAGACCTTTGCCTTAATCACTATGGTTGAATCAATTGTAACAGGAGCATCAAACAAATTGTCGGTCTGTAACGGTTCACTGCCATCAGTTGTATAATAAATGGAAACATCTGATAAGCTATCGGTAATACTTAATGATTGACTTGAAATATAAAAACCCGGTAAAAGAGAAGAAATCGGGTCAGGAACGTATCCTGTATAGGTCTGTGATAAATTATTACTTGCCGTAGGCGTTGGCTCGCCAAATAAAACTACATCTCCTGTTCCATCGGGCTGACGTCCAATGCTGTTATCTTTTTCTGTATAAAAATATATAAGATGATCAATTAACGATGATGAAGCATTGGACAGATAAACGGTCTCTCCGTTTTGAGATAATGCAAAATTAGTATGCAATGAGGCAGTGCTCACATCAAACCATGAAGGTGTTGGCAAATAATTGGAAGATGATGTATTAATAGCAAATGACAGATACGGAATTGCACTTAAATCAGACGACATAGGAGCATTATTATGCACTTCAACAGCCAACACATTATTACCATTTTGTAAAATAGATTTTAAAAATGATTTTTTAATGTAATATCTTTCAGGCAATCTGCCCTGATACATTTGTGCTTCATGTTCAATATACGCTTTATCGTCAAATTCCGGTGGTGTTCCTTCTACACCTACATTAGAACGGACTATTTCTACATTGTTAAGATAAGCCACAAAACCATCGTCGTAATCAATATGTAAAATAGCGCTTACTATTTCGGAAGTATCAACTATATTAAAAATTTTCCTCATATACAAAGTGAGCAAAGGAGGTGACAGAACAGTATTGTCATCACCGTCACCATATCCGATACCTCCGTTTCCTTGCGGCCATGGAGAATCATTAAAACCTAAACTTCGCCAACCGGGAGGAGGCGGAGAAGCAGGCACAAAATATTTCCATTGACCGGAGGCCTCTACAACAGTTTCCCAGTGGTCAATAAACAGTTTCTTGTCTTTTTCCGAAGCAAAAACAGTTAAATAAGATTGAGGAGCAATTGTTAAATCAGAAAATGTCCATTTTGCAATATCTTCAATGGTATTGCTTAACCCGTATCCCTGAATATTAACAGGCATAGTACCTGCATTATAAAGTTCTATCCAGTCAGGATATTCTCCGTCTTCATCCATTAGTGTATTGCTGTTTTTGGCACATACTTCGTTGATATAAACCTGTGCAAACAAAGAGGAATGCATAAGTAAAATCATACAAAACAATAACAGATATTTTTGTATTTGTGTTTTTATTAACATAAATTCAGGTAATTATATAGATAAAAAGCTAAAATTCTTTTTCAATAATATTTTTTATTGCTTTTTTTAAAACAGGTATATCAATATTTACAGTATTCCATACTTTTTCCAAATTTATTCCAAAATATTCGTGTGCAATAAAATTCCTGAATGAACGAGGTAAGTGCCATGGATAATTATATTTATACAAAATATCATTGTCAATATTAGAAATAGCTTCACCTATTATCATAAATTGGTGCAATATTGCATCGTGTAATATTTCGTTCTCCAGAAATTTATTTAAATCAGCAGATTTACAATAATGTTCTATTTTTTCAATTGCCTGTAAAATATGTTCTAATCTTAATTTATTGGTTATTTTATATTTATCCATATATAAGTTTTAAGTCATTTTTTACATTTTCCCATGCAAAAGGTTCAATATATCCTTTTTCCACAATATCAATTTTTTTTCCGGTTATATTTTCAAGATTAAATTGTATATCGGCTAAATCAAGTAAAGAAATTGATTTTCCTTTATTAAACTCAATCATCAGATCAATATCACTAAAAAACTCATCTTCTTCACGGGCAAAAGAGCCAAATATCCATGCTCTGATAACACGAAATTCGTTTTTAAAATAATTTTTTATTTTTATTTTAATATCTGTCCTGCTCAATTTAGGTTGTCTTTGATAGATTATTTTTTCTTCCGCAACTTTTAATACCTGACTTGCTAATTTTTCTTCCTGTAAATCATAAACTACACGGTCGCTCAGCCATGCAATGAGTAGTAAGTTTTTTTTTATTTCAAAAAATTTTGCAAAACGTAAGACCTGTTCTTTTGCTGGTTTCCGTTCTCCTTTTTCAAATTTGCTAATAATTGCCTGGTCAATATCTGTTGCTGCTGCAACCTGACGTAAGTATAATCCTCTTTTTTTACGTTCTTCCCGTATTATTTCACCGAATGTTTTCATTATGACAGAATTATTTTTGACAAATTTAGTCAAAAATTTTAATTATCAGAATATTTTTTTTTAAAATTATTATTGAACCCACTCCGAAAAGCAGATATTTGTCTATTTATCATTCTTCACCCCGTTAGATATAAGATTATATAATAATAATCAATACTCTAACT
>CAZOSY010000216.1:0-4950 GCA_964582565.1 uncultured Bacteroidales bacterium
CCTTATACCTTATACCTTATACCTTATACCTTATACCTTATACCTTATACCTTATTTCCTTATACCTTATTTCCTTATACCTTATTTCCTTATACCTTATTTCCTTATACCTTATTTCCTTATACCCTATTTCCCTATACCTGAATAGTTACGTTATTTTTTTTTCTTGTTAAAATTATGTGGAACGGATTTTTTATTATTTGGTGTTTCTTTGGTTATTTTGAGACATTCAGACAGAGTTAGAGTTTTAGGGTCTTTATCTTTTGGTATTTTATAATTTTTTCTTTTAAAGGATATATAAGCACCCCATTTACCATTTAAAATTTTAACATTTTCATTTTCTTCAAATTCTTTTATGATTTTTTTTCTGTTTTTTTCTTTTTTCTCTTCAATTATTTCTATGGCTCTTTGCTCAGATATAGTCATAGGGTCATCATTTTTTGTTAGTGAGTAGAAATTTGATTTATGTTTAACATAAGGTCCAAATCGTCCGATAGCAGCAATAATTTCATTTTCTTCATATTTACCAACAGTGCGAGGTAGTTTGAACAGGTTGAGTGCCTCTTCTGTTGTTATTGTTTCAATGCTTTGTCCTTTTCTTAAACTGGCAAATTTAGGTTTTTTGTCATCTTTATTTTCTCCTATTTGTACAAGAGGTCCAAACCTGCCAATTCTTGCAATAATTTTTTCTCCTGTTTCAGGGTCTTTTCCAAGCAATTTTTCGCCACTAATTTTTTCTGGAATTTTCAGAGTGTCTTCAATTTGTTTATGAAATGGTTTATAAAATTCACTTATAGTTTTGTTCCATATTTTTTTCCCTTGTTCTATTTCATCAAATTCTTTTTCTATACTGGCCGTAAAGTTATAATCAAGGATATTTTTAAAATGTTCAACAAGAAAACTATTTACTACAATTCCTATATCAGTAGGGAATAGTTTGGATTTTTCATATCCGGTATTTTCTGTTTTAATTTCTTCTTTAATTTTATCATTTATTAATGTAATATAGTTATAGCTTCTTGTTATACCTTCTCTTGTTTCATTTACAACATATCCTCTTTTTTGTATTGTAGATATTGTTGGGGCATAAGTTGAAGGTCGTCCAATGCCAAGTTCTTCCATTTTTTTGACAAGAGTAGCTTCTGTATATCTTGGTTGATGTTGAGTAAATTTTTCTATAGCATTTATTTCCTTAGAAATCAGTTTATCTCCTATTGTTACAGGTGGTAGCATTTTATTTTGTATATCATTTCCCGTATTGTCCGATTCTATATAAACCTTAAGAAATCCATCAAATTTTAGTATTTCTCCTTTAGCTAAAAAATTTTCTTTTACAGAACTGGCTTCAATAGTTACATTTGTTTTTTCTAAAAGAGCTTGGCTCATTTGGGATGCTATAGTTCTTTTCCATATCAGAGCATATAATTTTTTTTGATTATCATCTTTACCTGCATAATGATTATTTATGTAAGTCGGACGTATAGCTTCATGAGCTTCTTGTGCTCCTTTAATTTTGGTTAAATATTTACGAATATTTACATATTTCGCTCCATAGCTTTTTGTTATTTCTTTTTTTGCCATTGATAATGCCAAGTTTGATAAGTTAACAGAATCTGTCCTCATATATGTTATCTTCCCTGATTCGTAAAGTTGCTGAGCTATTAGCATTGTTTTTGAGACAGAAAATCCAAGTTTTCTACTTGCTTCCTGTTGTAGTGTTGAAGTAATAAAAGGTGGTGCCGGTGATTTTTTTGTTAATTTTTTTTCAATATTCTTGATAAAAAAATTAGCTGATATACATTTTTTAAGAAATTCACTTGCTTGATCTTTTGTATTAAACCGTTGCAATAATTCTGCTTTTATCTCATTATTGTTAGTTTGCTTAGCTAAACTATCTTTTTTAAAAATTGCAGATATTTTATAAGAAGATGTTGCTTTAAAGGAGTTTATTTCTTTTTCTCTTTCAACTATCAATCTTACGGCAACAGATTGCACACGTCCTGCTGACAGGGAAGGTTTTATTTTTTTCCATAATACAGGAGATAGTTCAAATCCTACTAATCTGTCTAATACTCTGCGGGCTTGTTGTGCATCTACAAGTTTTTTGTCAATTTTTCTAGGGTTGTTAATTGCATCTAATATTGCTGTTTTTGTTATTTCATGAAAAACAATTCTTTTTGTTTTACTTTCTTTTAGTTTCAGAGTTTCAGCAAGATGCCAGGAGATAGCTTCTCCTTCTCTGTCTTCATCAGAAGCAAGCCATACTATATCAGATTCTTTTGCGAATTTTTTAAGTTCTTTTACAAGTCTAGTTTTGTCAGCAGGTATTTCATAAAATGGTATAAAATTATTTTCTATATCAACACCTAATTTTTTTTTAGGCAAATCTCTTATATGTCCAAAACTAGATTTTATTAAGAAATCTTTGCTTAAAAAATTTTTAATTGTCTTTGCTTTTGTTGGAGATTCAACGATAACGAGATTCTTTGCCATTTTTGTAAGTTTATTTTTAAAATATAGTGAAATAAAAATTACTGCAAAGGAAAAAAAAATAATTGAATTCAACAATTTTGTATTCTATTTTAAATTTGATTGTTAATAACCCCGGTTAGATAAAAAAAACCAACGGGGTAAACTTTTGATACCTGAATATTATTTCTTTTTAAGTCATTTTATGTAATTTGTAAGCAAAAAAAATGATAAATTTGCCTGTCTAATGTGAATGAATTGGCTATAATTCATTGACAGTCATTGATTGTCAATATTAATGAATGACGGTGAAGATAAATGACTATTATTAACCCCAAAGTTTTAAAAATCTTACGGGTATGAAAGGCAATAAATGACAAATTATATTACACAAAATATAATAACACAAAATATATTTAAGTTTAAATAAATATAATGAACACAAAAAAACGATTATATATAGAAACGTATGGTTGTCAGATGAATTTTTCTGATAGCGAAATTGTGGCTTCAATTATGAGTGATAATGGTTTTGAAATTACAAAGGATATTTTTTTTGCTGATATTATATTTATTAATACTTGTTCTGTGAGGGATAAAGCTGAGCAAAGAGTAAAAAATCGTTTACAGGAATTTAAATTTTTAAAGAAAAAGAAAAAAAATTTAATTATAGGAGTGATAGGATGTATGGCAGAAAAACTTAATACAAAATTTTTTGAATATGATTATATTAATTTAGTTGTAGGTCCTGATTCTTATCGCGATTTGCCAAATCTTATAAAAAAAGCGGAGAACAGACAAAAGGTAATTAACATAACATTATCAAAAGATGAGACCTATTCAGATATTATTCCTTTTCGTTTTAATACTAATAAAGTATCTGCTTTTATTTCAATAATGAGAGGATGTGAAAATTTTTGCACATATTGCGTTGTGCCTTATACTCGTGGCAGAGAAAGAAGCAGAGATGCAGAATCAATTGTTAATGAAGCAAAAAATTTATTTGATAAAGGATATAAAGAGATAACTTTGCTTGGACAGAATGTAAATTCTTATAGATGGATATTAAAAAAAAAGGATGTTAATTTTGCTAAACTTATTGAAATGGTTGCTTTGATTAGTCCTTCTTTGCGGGTAAGATTTACAACTTCAAATCCTAAAGATATATCTGATGAGTTACTTTATAATATTGCTATATATGATAATATTTGTAAATCAATACATTTGCCTGTTCAGTCAGGGAGCAATAATGTGCTTAAAAAAATGCACAGAGGATATACGCGGGAATGGTATATTGAAAGGATAGCGGCAATAAATAGAATTATTCCTGATTGTACAATATCTACTGACATTATTACAGGATTCTGTGGAGAGACAGAAGAAGACCATAAAAAAACGCTTGCACTTATGAATAAAGTTGGCTATTTTTATGCTTATATGTTTAAATATTCAGAACGTCAGGGAACTATTGCATATAAGTTATTTAAAAATGATGTTCCGGAACAGGTAAAAAAAAGACGATTGCAAGAGATAATTAATCTTCAGCAAAAACTTTCTTTTAACAGTAATTTAAAAGATATAAATAAAGTTTACAAAGTTCTTGTTGATAGTATTTCAAAACGTTCGGATAAATATTTATCAGGTAGAAACAGTCAAAATAAAGTGATTGTTTTTCCTAAAAAAAATTACAAAATTGGCGATTATGTTGATGTAAAAGTTGCTAAATGTACTTCTGCTACATTAATAGGTGAAATTGTTTGATAAATGTTATAAAAAAATTACAATGGATATATTTTTAACTATTGCAGGAATAATTTTATTGGTTGTCGGTATTGCCGGTTGTATATTACCAGTTATACCCGGTCCCATAATAGGTTATTTTTCACTTTTAGTATTGCAATTTAAGAGTAACCCGCCATTTACTTCAAAATTTATGGTGATTTTTGCTTTACTTACAATATGCGTTACAATATTAGATTATGTTGTTCCTTTATATGGGACTAAAAAGTTTGGTGGCACTAAAAAAGGAATATGGGGAGCTACAATTGGTTTGATATTAGGATTATTTTTTTTTCCACCTGTAGGAATTATAATTGGTCCTTTTTTAGGTGCTTTTTTAGGGGAATTAATAGGTGGAAAAGATACTAAGTTTGCTTTTAAATCCGGATTAGGTTCGTTTTTAGGTTTTATATCAGGAGTTTTTATGAAACTTGCTCTTTGCTTTGTTATGGGATATTATTTTGTTGTAAATGCTTTTTTTGTATAAAAAATCATTATAATAAAAAATTTAACAACCATTTTTTCTGTTAAACAAAAAACATATATTTTTGCTATAAATTAGTATCTTATCAATAAAACTCTTGTATTTTTGGCAAAATATTTTATATAGAACTTTTTTATGATTTCTAATTGATCTAATTGCTCTAATTTTACCCCGTTAAATAATGCAAAGCATTAAAATATAGAATTTTATTTAACTGG
>CAZOSY010000217.1:0-4937 GCA_964582565.1 uncultured Bacteroidales bacterium
GATATTTTTCGCTCACTTTCATATACAAAACCAATTATTAGAACTCCCCATAAGTATAAAAATTTAATACATTTTTAAAATTAAATTATTTATAATCTTAATAATAAGTTATTAAAAAATTATTTAATATTTTGTATGTTTTTTATAATATATTAAATAAATTTAAGGTTTTTTTGAAAATAATATAATAAAAAGATAAATAATCAGTTAATATTATAACAGGTATAAATTAATTTAAACTATATAATTATGAAAACATATAAAATATATCTTATTCTTTTTATTCTCTTATTTTCTGTTTCTTTTCAGGCATTTTCACAAAGAAGAAGAAAAAAAAGAAAGGAACCTGAAATCAGGATAAAAAGAACAACAAAAAATATAGAATTTGGAGATAGCGTAATTTTTTTGTGGAATGTAAGAAAATCCAAATCTTTTTATTTAAAAAACAGTGGTCAGGAATTACCCATGTCAGGTAGTATGTGTGTAAGACCTGATACTACAACAATTTACAGGTTTATTTCAAAAAGACAAATAATTTACAGATTTTTTGTAAAAGACCACAAAAAAGAAAAAAAGAAAAATGTAAAAATTACTGTATTATGTCCAACAGTTGATAAATTCATATGTCCAAGAGCAATTTCTGATGGAGATGACTTTGAACTTTCATGGAAAACAAGTAATGTGAACAATGTATATATTAAAAATTGTACAGATTCCACATACAAGATAAATAGTAAGGATATTAATGGAAGTTTAAAAATAAGTATAGATACAACTACAACATTCATATTAATAGCAGAAAATAAATTTGGAAAAAAAGTTATAAAAAAGCATACTGTATTTGTTTTTAAGAAATATTATGCAGAAAATAAATTGACAGACCAATCAGATTATATACCCAAATACAATACTATTGCCCATAAAATGCTTCGTATTGAAGACAGTATAAAAATAGAAATGCCGGATTATAAATCATTTCCTGATTTCAGAACATTAGATATTTTGATAGATAATTCAAAAATATATATACCACAAAAAAAATATTATACAAAGAATGAATTAGCGGAAATAGCATATAATATATATACTGATATATCAACACAATTTCCTGATATTTATGAAAAAAGAGATGATGTATGTTACAGAAATTCTCTTATTTTCCTTGCAATAGGAGAAACTAATAACCTTCCTTTTTATGGAGTAACAGTTCCGGAATATCCGAGCCATATATTTGTCCGATATGACCCTGACGGAAAACATAATGCTCTGAATATCAATGACCCGGTAAATAAAGGTGATGCAAATTTAGAAACAACTGCTGGTTTTATAATTCCTGATATATACTATATTAAAACACGTAACTTAACAAAAAATATAAATATATTGCTGAGAAATCTAACAGAAAATGAACTTTTTTCAATACCTTATGCATGGAGAGGAAATATTCTGCATCATAAAAAAGGAGATTTAAAAAATGCTTTAGCAAAATATAATAAAGCACTCTCTTTAAACCCTAAATTTTGGATATTCTACGTGGAAAGAGGTCTCTTATGGGCTTCAGATAAAAATCCTGATAAAGATTATAAAAAGGCAATAGCAGATTTTACAAAAGCAATACACTTGAATGAATATTATAAATTATATGCATATATAGCTGCATGTTATTCATTTATGAATGATTCTTATAATTCTATTGATAATTATACAAAAGCCATAGAAATACTTTGGATAGATATTGAGAAAACGGGCTTTCCTGAACTGCATGAGATAACAATAACACAAATTCAATATTTATTTAAAAGAGCAGACGAATATAAAAAAACAGGAAATACTGAAAAAGAATTAACAGATAATAGCTACGCATCTTATCTGTATAAAGCACTTTTAGAAGCAGAAGAACAACACTATAAAAAGCTGGAGAGAACATTAGCAAATAAATAGTTGTCATTAATAACTAAATGACTCTGATGAAATATCCGCCTAAGGCGAATTTCACATGGCAAGTGGCAAAGACTAATTAGTGCCTGTTCGTAAAGTAAGTGTTTAGTTCAGAATGTTCGGGTTCGAGGCTTGCGCAGTCTTGAAAATCAGGAGTTTACTTTTGTAAATGACTGATTTGAAAGACAAGCATAACGAAGAAATCGGACATTATGGACAAACACTAATTATATTACGCAAAATATATTTATGAGGTTAACAGATACAATAATAAAAAAAATGAAACATATATTTTTAAATATTATTTTATTTATGCTGCACACAGGTATTTTGTTGCTTATGATTATTTTTTTGGCAAAGACAATAAAGAAAAAATATTTGGGAAATAATGCCATACATATTAAAAATGACACAATATCTATATCTGACCATACAACAGGCATAAAAAAACCTGCCAAAGATATTGCTTTTGCAAAGGATATTAAAATATCTAATGTGCCAGCAGGCAAAAAAGTGAACGAAACAAGTCCTCAATATATCAGACAAAGAATAGAACAACTAACAGGTAATACTTTAAAAAGATGGACAGAAGAAAAAAAAATGATATATCCTCCGCAATATGTTTTGTTTCGTGTATTTAAACTTGAAAAGGAACTTGAAATATGGGCGGGTAACAATAGCAAAGAGCCATTAGAGTTAATAAAAATACTGAATATTTGTGCTATTGACAATGAGCCGGGTCCGAAATTACAGGAAGGTGATGGTAAAACTCCTGAAGGTTTTTATGAATACAGGTTTTTATATGCAAGTAATTTTAATTTTATGTGGATAAAATTAGATACTGATAAAATAGATGATTTTGGTAAAACAGGATATGGCTCCTGCTTTAAAATGTATTTAAACTATCCAAAGTCCATTGATAGAAAAAGAACAAATACTTATGTTGGCAAAGTTAGTCCAGGAGGTGAAATATGTATGCATGGAAATTGTATAACAGCAGGTTGTATATCTTTTAAAAACAGAACATTTTTATATGTCTATGCTTTTGCAATAAAACATAATCAGAAACTCTACGGACTACCTCAAATTCATATTTTTCCTTTCAGATTTACAGATTCTTTAAAAAATATGTATTGCGATAGCTGCTGTCATATAAAATGTAACAAATTACTTGAATTCTGGAATAATTTAGAAAGAGGATATAAACTATTTGATAGTATAAGAAAACCTTTAAAAATAACAGAATCAGAGGATTTATATATGTTTACAACCAAAGACAATTATTAGAACTCCCCTTAACTATGTTTGTTCCTAACTTTTGAACTTTACTCTTGTTTTTCTTGTCAATTAATAAATTCAATTAAAAACTTTTAGGGAATATTATTTGCGATTATTAAAACGATTTGATCAGGCAACTGCCTGATTGATGAACAATATGTGTTTGAATTTTACGAATCGGTCAGGCGCCCGACTGATAACAATAATTTTAATAATGTCGCCTCTACGAGGCTATAACAAAAGCATAGCATATTGACATTACCATAATATCACACCAATGGTGCTGTTTTTATAACAAAAGTTAATAATAAAGTATTAAACACAAGAAGTGTTTCAGACACGAACTAGCACATAAACAAAAGGCAACATTATTGGTAATCGGAAATATATACAATAAATAAAGCATTGTAGAGGCAAAAATATGGTAACAGAATTCAAAAAGAAGATGGAAGAGTAAAATTAAAAAGAGATGGAAAAGAAGAAATTTTTAGTCGCGTAGAAAAAGAAAGAGCTGCTTCTGATATTTATAACTTTAAAAATAATGCAATGATTAGAATGGCTACAAATAAATTAATAAAGGAAATGAAATATTTTAGTTTTTTTTAGATTTTTGAGATTTTTCTTTTAAAAGTTCTAATTTTTTAAAATCTCTTTCTGCTTTTTCTTTTTGGTTTGTTTTTGTGTACAACAAATACCTTGCAGCAAGATATCTTGGTTCATCTTGAAAAATATTTAGTGCTTTGTTATAATATTGTTCTGCTTCATCATATCTTCCTAAGCGGTATAAATTAAATCCTATTCCATAGTGATTTTCAGGATCAAAATTTAATTCTTGTGCTTTATTATAATCTTCTATGGCTGCTTCATAAAATTCTTTATGTTTCAAGATATCTCCCAAATTAATTAAAGAAGTTCCTCTTATTTGATATGCACCAGGATAATCTGGATTTATTTCTATAGATTTATTTGTATATTCTATTGCTTCCCCATATCGTTGTTTTTTATTTAATACAAATGCTTCTTGCCAATAAGCAACTGCTAACAGCTCCTTTTTATTTAAATTTTTTAAATAAATTCCTTTTTCTATTGCTTCAAAATCCATTAATCCAGATGCTATAGCGGTGTATTCATTGTCTTTAATAAACTTTAAGAAAATAGGATCCCAATTAAAATCTCCTTGATTAATTCGATTGTTTGGATTTGATGCATCATGTCCATCTCTTTCAGCATCCCATCTAACAAACATATGATTAAGTGCTAATGCAGGATATAAAGGCAAATTATTTTCTTCTGCTATTGCAAGATAAATTAAAGACTTGTTATAATTAAAATATTCATTATTTAAGTTTGGATTTTGTTTGAATATTGATGAATCAATTTTTCTCATTAAATCTTTAGCTTCGTGTTCAGTATAATTTTGTTTTGTTATTATTTTTTTACTAATATCAATTGCATTATCTAATATTTTTGGAGTTATAAAAGAATTTTCTTTTTGTATCTCTTTAATTATATAATGAGTAGTTGTATTATATTTTGGCTGGTAATCTTGGGCTTTTATACTATTAAATGAGGTAAATCCTAAAAGTGCTAGTGTTGTAAATCCTATTTTGAGTTTATTTAAAAATGTTTTATTTATCATATTAATAAACCTAAATTCAAGTAATTAATGTAACTTTTAAGTGGACTACCAATACTGGGTAAAAAAATCTTTTGTTAAAGAT
>CAZOSY010000218.1:0-4919 GCA_964582565.1 uncultured Bacteroidales bacterium
GTTAGTTGCTATATTCAGGTTTCAGGTTTCAAGTTCAAAGCATAAAGCACAAAGTACAAAATTCCAAAATTCTCCCACCTTAGGCGGGTTAACTCTTTATGTGTCCAAACCAAAGCTATTATTACTGATAATTTTTCACTGTTTCAATTAGTTCGGGCAAATCCATACCAATATTTTTAAGATGTTCAATTTTAGGCACACCGTTTTTTGTCCATCCTCTTCGTTGATATACAGCATCTAACAATTTTTCATATTGTTCCTGTCTGTATTTCCTTGTGATAGCCATTTTTTCTTCAGTAGATTTCCCTGCAGGGTCAATGCCAATAAGTTCTTTCATTTGTTTATCATATCTGTCAGCTCTTGATTCATATTCTTCGGCAGTAACAGGACCACAGGCACGATAGGGTTGGGCATCATATTTTCTAATTCCATAACCTCTTCTCAGATTAAAAACACGTTGAAAGTTATATACTCTTTCTGATTGAAGAATTAATCCATGTTTATCAATATGTTGTCCTGTAACAGCATTAAATATAGTAATATAATTATCAACATGTTCAGGTACTTTTTCCGGTTCATCTGTTTCTGCATTATTAGCAGGTTCAACATCGTTCCATGGCAGTTTGCACAATCCCATTAATCCAAACCATGTTCTGAACATTGGAAAATAATGTAAAGCTTCTGCTTTATCTTCAAAACTAGGTATTTGATTATTTACCATATCCATAAATATAAGCCATGCTTCATCGTGTTGAGGACCTTTATTCGTCATAGCAAAGCCACCTTGCTGAGCCAGTGATTCTTTACATACATATTCAGAATATTCCAGTCCTTTATTTTCCATTCCTATATCTTGCAAAAATTGCGGGTCAGCATCATAATGTTCAATAAAATATTTTTTCATTCTACGGACACCAAGCCCTGCAATTAATCCAAAGCCCTCACCTTTTGCTATTTTGTGCATTACTTGTAAAGCTCCTTCAGCATTACCAAAATTAAGTTCTATACCATCTGTTATTTCTTTGTTTAAGATATTATTTTCATAACATTCCATAATAAAAGCCATGGAAGTGCCAAAAGAAATAGTATCCAGTCCATAAGCATCGCAATAAAAGTTTAATTCTATGATATACCATGGGTCAAATATTCCGCTGTTAGAGCCAAGACCTCCTGCATTTTCATATTCAGGACCTTCAACAAGCACTTTTTGTCCTTTATAAGGACCTGTTTTTAATTCATAATTATCAACACCTTTAGAACAAGCCATACTACATCCTATCCAACATCCATCATTCACATTTTGTGTAAATATAGATTCCCATGTTTTAATATTAAGTTTATATACCTCAGGAGAGCTGCCAAACTTATAATTATTTACAGGCAAAAGGTCATAATCGTTCATTATTTCTACAAGGTGAGCAGTGCCTGTGCTTCTCATTTTGTTTTGAGAGTCATCTAAGTCCCTCATCTCTTTACTAAAAATTTTACCTCTTTCTGTTATTGGTTTAAGGTCAGCTACATTATTAAGATTTGGTTTAATACCTGATATTTTTGCGACAATAGCTTTAATTTTTTTATTTCTAAAAACGCTGCCTGTGCCACCTCTTCCTGCCTGTTTAACTCTGTTTTTTTTCCTTTTTACATCATAAAAGCTGAAGTTTAACATTCCAATCAAGCTATGATCTGCACCTGTTCCTGCAGAGACAACACTTATATTTTTTTTATCTTTTTCGTCATCAGCATACATATCCACAAGTTCATCTACAAGCACATAACTATCTGTTGCTTCGTTTGGTGCTTGTTCAATTGTTACAGTTCCTTTTGTCCCGTCAATAAGAATAATAACATCTTTTTCAGCTTTTCCCTGAATTTCCAAAGAGTCAAACCCACAAAATTTTAAGAACGGTCCAAAATATCCTCCAACATTATTATCCATAACAGAATCTGTTGTCGGTGAAATAGTTACAACCAAAGATTTTCCTGTGCCTGAATATTGAGTAATTCCACAAATAGGTCCTGTATTAATAATTATTTCATTATCAGGGTCGTCCCATTTAGTATCAGCACGCGTTGCCTGCCACAATAACTTTAACCCAAAACCCTTGCCTCCTATAAATTTATCTTTCATCAGTTGTGTAACCGGCTTTTCTTTTATTGTATTATCAGAGATATTAACATATAAAGTCCTGTTATTATATCCTCTTTCTATTGGTGCCTGTTTATAAGAATATTCTTTTAAAAGTTTATGGCTGTTTTTTAATTCTGTGATGTCCATAGTATATATTTTTTAAATTCCGATAATTAGAATAAGTTTTTATATCAAATTTTAATTAAAAGCAAATGTATTAAAAATAAGATTGGCAAAAATAATTAAAACAACAAATTATGTAAAAAAATTTTAAAACCTTATTTTATATTCAATTAACCTTAGTAGAAGATATAAACACAAACAAACAACAACCTTATTACCTTATTATTTTTGTATTATCTCCTGATATGTTGCCAAAAATAAGGTAGGTGTTGTGGAAAATCATTTTTTTAGAGAGGAAATTTTTATTGTTCAAAAGAGTAAAATTGGATTGTATTAAATGATTAAACTATTTTGTTTAAAACATTAGTTGGAATTCCAACTAATATTTTTATTTTTGCAGAATGACAAGTAATAAATTAGTACAAAATCAGTCAGCAGGAAAAATAATTGATGAATTATCTCGTGCTGCGCATGTCTTTTTTCAACATCAATTTAAAGACTATTCAATTGGTCATGCTCAAGTTAGAACATTGCATTTTCTATCGCATAATAACGGAATTACCCAAGTCGAATTAACAGAATATTTAAAATTAGATAAGTCATCTGTAACATCACAACTTAACAATCTTGAGAAGAATGGATATATAAAAAGAACAATTTCATCTAAAGATGCAAGAATTCGAACTATTAATATCACTGATAAAACAAAAGAAATTTTTGGTTCATTGATGAATATTTTCTCATCGTGGACTGATATACTACTAAACAACTTTAGTGAAAAAGAAAAAACAGACATTTTTATATTGCTTAATAAAATGCAAGAAAATGCACAAACTAAAATTAATGAGCTCAAGGTAAATGAAGAAAAGAAATAAAAACCTGATTGAAGGGAACATAAAAAAACAACTTTTCAATTTGACTTGGCCTATGTTATTGGGTATGATGGGTATGGTTGTTTTCAATCTTGTTGACACTTACTTCGTTGGGAGATTAGGTGTTCAACAACTAGCCGCTATGAGCTTTAGTTTTCCAATTATTATGTTTATCAATAGCTTATCGCAAGGAATTGGAATCGGAACAAGCTCATTAATTTCAAGAAATATTATAGCTACAAATCGCAAAAATGTTAGATTGATGGCTAGTCGTGCTATACTGTTGGGTGTGATTGTAGTATTTGTTTTTGTTATTTTGGGGATGTTTACTATTCGTCCAATTTTTATCGCTTTAGGTGCAAATGAGGATATTTTAAAATATATTTTTGATTACATGAGTGTTTGGTATTTTGGAGTACCTTTTGTTGTTATTCCTATGATAGGAAACAATATTGTTAGAGCAACTGGTGACACTTTCACCCCTGGAATGTTAATGATTTCTTCAGCAATAGTAAATGTTATTCTCGACCCTTTGCTGATTTTTGGATATGGTCCTTTTCCTGAAATGGGAATAAAAGGAGCTGCTCTTGCAACTGTTATTGCAAGAAGTACAAGTTTAGTTTTCATTCTGATTGTTTTAATAAAAAGAGAAAATCTTTTAACCATTTATTTTGGACGTTTAAAAGATATTTTTTCAACATGGAAAGACGTAATATATATTGCTGGACCTGCATCGCTAGGAATGCTTATTACACCTATTTCAATAGCTTTTATTACAAAAATAATTGCGGGTTTTGGAAAAGAAGCAGTTGCTTCTTTTGGAGTTGCTTCAAGGATAGAGATGTTTCTTCTTATGGTTATTGCATCATTGGGTTCAGTATTAATCATCTTTATTGGTCAAAATATTAGTAAGCAAAAATTCAAACGTATTTTCAAATCATTAAATTATGTTTTGAAATTTTCGATGCTTTGGGGTGTTTTGGTATTTCTTCTTCTTTTATTTTTTGGACAAGCAATTGCTTCAATATTTACTGATAATTTAGCTGTTATTGAAATTACAAAAAAATATTTTTACATTATGGGAGCAAGCTATGGATTTCAGGGCTTAGTAATGTTAAGCACGGCAAGTTTTAATGGGATAAATAAGCCTTATCCTTCAGCAATATTTTCCATAATTCGAATGCTCGTTTTATATGTTCCATTGGCTTGGCTTGGTTCCAGAATATTTGGTATTTACGGTGTCTTTTGGGCAGGACTTATAGCCAATGTTATTATTGGAATATTATCATTTTTAGTTTTGCACAGAACAATAAAAAAAGTTAGAGATAAATAACTTATTACAGAGCATGTTACTTTAAAAGTGTTTAAATGAGTGATGGAAAAATCAAATGTAGCGACAGATGCAAAGCGGGCTGGCAAAAAATGTTTTCCTATCATACTTACCAAACCAATCTCAATAAATATTCTATCAAAACGCTACGAATAGAATTTACTTAAACTATCAAAACGAAATACAGTTTCAAAAAGGATAAATTGTTAGAACAATGATTAAGATTCCTGATAAACGAACTTGTCAAAATGAGATGAAGTTGTCAGAATTTTGTTTTGAGCGCATTATTTGTAACGGTTGATGGTATGGTGTCGTGTGGGAATACGAAGCGATTTCCTATCAGTTTACACCCACTTTTTTTATGAGCCATAAACCTTCAAAAATCTCTGAAACGCGCATGCACTATGCCATGTGTTGAACTAAATCCCGCAAAGGCGGGATAGCCAGAACCATTTCGTTGCAAATA
>CAZOSY010000219.1:0-4896 GCA_964582565.1 uncultured Bacteroidales bacterium
AAAAAAACAAATTATATTTATCATAGCAGAGTCGCGCAGAGGATATTTAGGCATAATATATTCAAAACTGTCAGGTATTTCAGTTATCATATTTATACTGTCCCATTCTAATGATGTTTTTTGTGTCATTAAAACAGGTTCTATATCCCAGATTTTACAAATACAAACAAAAGTTTTTAAAGTTTTTTTATATTGACTTATTATATTATTTTTGTTAATAAAAATTTTCTTTCCGGCAAGTTCAAAAGATGAAGATGGGTTCCAGTATTTTAAAAGTTTTAAATATGTATTATGAGTTCTTTCGCATAATACAGGAAAAATTATATTATTATTCTCTTTTTCTTTACTTATACCATCATTAAAATATGTTATTAAAGATTTGTATGGATTATTATTCCAATAAGTTCCATAAGGTATTAATATATCCAAATCGTTTGCATTATGCATAAAAACAACTATTTGTGGTTTATAAGCTAATATTTTATTTAGCAGAATATCTATAGTATGAAAAGAATTATTTCCAGGTACGCCGGAGTTGAATGAGTTAATTTTCAGTCCTGTTTTTTTTTCTAATATATGACCTGCTAAATAAGGGAACCTGTTTTTTTCATCAACAATTCCGCACTGGGTAGTAGAACCTCCA
The DNA here is from genome assembly GCA_964582565.1 of uncultured Bacteroidales bacterium. GTDB lineage: Bacteria > Bacteroidota > Bacteroidia > Bacteroidales > CAZZDX01 > CAZZDX01. Next base: position 644 of record CAZOSY010000219.1, read on the forward strand.
ACAAAAAAAATATTTAAATCAGCATTATTATGGATTTTACCTGGTTTTATAAATCCATTTTCGTCAGTTCTGATTCTATATTTTTTTGGTCTTATATTTTCTAATTTTTCTTTTTTTATTTTATCATTATTATATAAATATTTATTTATTTTCCGTTTAATTCTATTTTTATCTAAATATGTTTTCAAATCCATATAAGGAGGATTTTCTCTTAATCTTATAAATCTTTTATTTTTATATGAAAAATATCCTATAGTCATTTCTGTAAAAAACAGAATTATAAATGCGAAAAATATAACAATTAATGTTAATATAATTTTTGCCTTAAAAGGATGTTTTTCAAATCTATTCATAAAACATTTAATTTTTTATGTAATAAATAATTACCCATAACAAGATAATCCATTTCTGTTTTCATAAAACATTTATAAGCGTGTTCAGGTGTATATACAATTGGTTCTCCTCTTATATTAAAGCTTGTATTTAAAAGTATTCCATAACCTGTTTTTTCTTTAAATTTGCTAATTAATTTCCAGTATTTTTCATTGGTTTTTTTATGTACAGTTTGAATTCTTGCTGAAAAATCAGTATGAGTGATTGAAGGAATATCGGACTTTATATAATTTATTTTATCATAAACAGATAACTGCATATAATTATCAGGCAAATGTTTTCTTCTGTTTTTTTTAACGTTAGCAACAACAAGCATATAAGGAGATTTTACATCTAAATCAAAAAACTCACTTATATCTTCTTCTAAAACAGAAGGAGCAAAAGGCCTAAAACTTTCCCTATGTTTTATATTCAAATTTATTTTTTTCTGCATCTCAGGATTTCTTGCATCAGCAATAATACTGCGATTTCCCAAAGCTCTTGGACCAAATTCCATACGACCCTGAAACCATCCTGTAACATTACCTTCTGCAATTAATGATGCTACTCTATCTGTCAATTCATCAAAATCATCATATTTTTTATATATAGCATTGCATTTTTTTAAACATATTTCTATATCAGAATTTGAAAATTCAGGACCAAGATAAGAACCATTCATACCATCAAAATCATCATTAAGTTTTCTTTCTTTATTATAATAAATATAATAAGTTGCTAAAGCCGCACCTATTGCACCTCCTGCATCTCCTGCTGCCGGCTGAATAAATATATCCTCAAAAATTTTATCTTTTAATAATTTCCCGTTTGCAACACAATTTAAAGCGACACCACCGGCTAAACATAAATATTTTGAGTTTGTAATTTTTTTTACCTGTTTGGCCATATTAATTACAATCTCTTCTGTTATATTCTGGATAGCATAAGCAAGGTCGCAATGCTGCTGTTCTAATTTAGAATCAGGAGTTCTTTTTGCAAAACCAAATAATTTTTTCCATTTTTTATCTTTTACCATCCTTAATCCTGTGGCATAATTAAAATAATTTTGATTTAGCCATATTGAACCATCTTGCTTTATCTCAACTAATTTTTCTTTAATAATTTTTATAAACTTTTTAACATTTTCAGAATTTGGATTGCCATAAGGAGCCAATCCCATCAACTTATACTCTCCTGAATTTACTTTAAAGCCCAAAAAATAAGTAAATGCTGAATATAATAATCCAACAGAATGAGGAAATCTTAACTCTTTAAAAATTTTAATTTTGTTTTTTTTACCAAAGCCCAACGAAGCAGTAGCCCATTCACCAACAGCATCAATAGTTAATATTGCTGACTCTTCAAAAGGAGAAGCATAAAAAGCACTTGCTGCATGAGACAGATGATGCTCAGGAAACAATAATTTTATTTTATGCCTGTTATATTTCTCAATTTTACTTAACTCTTTAAATATAACTTTTTTTAAAAACATTTTTTCTTCTAACCAAACAGGCATTGCAGAAACAAAAGATTTTAATCCTTTCGGTGCAAAAGCATAATATGTCTCTAATAATCGTTCAAATTTTAATAATGGCTTATCATAAAAAACAATTGCATCCAATTCATCTATAGAAGTAACAGAATATTGCAAACAATATTTAATAGCATTTACAGGAAAAGAAGGGTCATATTTTTTTCTTGTAAAACGTTCTTCCTGTGCAGCTGCAATAATTTTTCCATCCTGCACAATAGCAGCCGCAGAATCGTGATAAAAAGCTGAAATACCTAAAATTTTCATTTTATCTGATAAAATTAGTATAAAAACAAAATTACAATAATTTTTATTACTTTTGATTTTATAAATTTACTTTAAAAAAGATAAAAAAATGACAGAAAAAATTATATGGGTTGATTTTAAAACCCTTGAAAGATTTATTATTGATGTGTTTAAAAAATCCGGTGTTAAAAAAGATGATGCCAAAATCTGTGCTAATATTTTAATTACCGCTGATAAAAAAGGTATTGATTCTCACGGTATAAACCGCTTAAAATCAATGTATTATGATAAAATAAAACAAGGCATATTAAATCCTGTAACTAATTTGGAAATAGTAAAAGAAAGTCCTGCTACTGCTGTCATTGACGGACATAATGGTATAGGGCATGTCATTGCAAAAAAATCTATGCAAATAGCAATAGATAAAGCTAAAAAATTTGGAATGGGAATGGCTGTTGTAAGAAACTCTAATCATTATGGCATTGCAGGATATTATCCTCTTATGGCTGTTGATGCAGGAATGATTGGAATATCAGGAACTAATGCCAGACCATCAATAGCACCTAGCTTTGGCGTTGAAAATATGTTGGGAACCAATCCTTTAAGTTTTGCAATGCCTTCGGATGAAAAATTCCCGTTTTCCCTTGACTGTGCTACTTCTGTGGCTCAACGCGGTAAAATTGAGGTCTATGCCAAAAAAAATAAAGATATTCCTAAAGGATGGGTTATAGATAGAAAAGGAGAAATAAGAACTGATTCCGAACAAATTCTTATTGATTTGGTAAAAGGAAATGCTGCTTTGGTTCCTCTTGGTGGTGTTGGCGATGAGACAGCAGGATATAAAGGTTATGGATATGCTACTGTTGTAGAGATACTCTCTGCTGCCTTGCAACAAGGCAGATTTATGAATATGCTTACAGGACTCAACGAAAAAGGAGGGAAAGTCCCTCATCATATCGGACATTTCTTTATTGCTATTAATATTTTAGCATTTACAGAATTAGATAAATTTAAAAAAACCACAGGAGATATATTAAGGACTTTACGTGCTTCTAAAAAAATGCCCGGATATGATAAAATTTATACTTCTGGTGAAAAAGAATATCTTACATATATGGAGAGAAAAAATAAAGGAGCACCTTTAAACAGACAATTACAAAATGAAATTAAAGAAATGATTAAAGAGCTTAACTTAAAACAATATGAATCAATGTTTTAAATATTCATAACTATACTGAAATAAATACTGAAATGAATTCAGCACAGGTCTCAGCACAAGTTTCATCTTGAAAAAAATATTGATAATTTTTGCTTAGTTTAAATAATAAGCAGTCGGCAATCTGCAGTCAGCAATTTATTTTGCCGACTTATAAGCATATAAATATGTAGTTGTTGAGCAAAGCCGAAACAATAGTAAATTGTTAATTCATCTGAAACAGATACCTGAATAGTAACTTTTACCATTATAATTTGAGAGGATACTTCATAGAATTCAAATATGAAGTTTCCCAAAACAAAAAAAGCCCTGATAAACATCAGGACTTTTTTCATTTTTTTAAGATTCAAAAACTATCTAACTTTTGTTGCTAAATCGCTACCGGCTTTAAATTTTACAACTTTTTTTGCTGCAATTTTAATTTCTTTACCAGTTTGTGGATTTCTACCTAATCTGGCAGAACGTTTTGCAATTGAAAAAGAACCGAAACCAACCAGAGCAACTCTATCACCTTTTTTTAATGATTTAGAGGTAACACTTACAAAAGAATCTAATGCTTTTCTTGCATCAACTTTTGTTAATTTAGTTTCTTTAGCTATTGAATCAATTAATTGTGCTTTGTTCATATCTTATTTTTTTAAATTAATAAATAAATTGAATTAATTATTTGCAAAGATAATCTATTTCTTTAAACCAGCAAGTTTTTTTAAAAAAACATTAAAATTGTTAATAAATAGCGCTTTTTGTTAATAACTTTCAGTAAAAACAGGATATTATAGCAGAAATAAGTATGTTTTTTAGTTAAAAAATAAAATTATTTACAGATAAAACTACATTAGTGTCCGACTAAAAATAAAATTAGAACTTATAATAGTAGATTCCTCACTC
>CAZOSY010000220.1:0-4877 GCA_964582565.1 uncultured Bacteroidales bacterium
TTTTTTTAATTATAATCTTTAATAAATTTATTTTTTATTGTTAGAATTTAATTTAATAAATTCGTTATAAGTAATATCTTTTTTTACAATTTTAATGTTTGTTTTAATAAAATCTATGATTTTTTCTTCATAAAGTTTAGTGTAAATTTTTTCAACTTCTTTTTTGTTTTTTAGGGCATTTTCTACAATAGCATTAAAATTTTTATCTGAATCTTTATATAAAGACAGTTGTTTATATTGTTGCTTTAATATTTTTTTAGTATCATTTTTTACTTCTTCTTCGGTTACTTTAATATTGTTATTTTTAATAATTTTATTTTTTATTAATTGCCATCTTAAAGAATTTGCATATACATCAAATTCTTTATCTATTTGTTCTTTGGTAATTTCTTTTTCATTAGTTTCTATTATCCATCTTTTCAAAAATTCTTCCGGAAGTTTAATTTTAGTTTCTTTTAATATTTTTAAAATTATGTTATCTGTAAGTTTATTTTCAGCTTCGTTGTTCAACGAAAGGGACATATCTTTTTTTATATGGTCAAATAGTTGCTTTTTGTTTTTTATATTTTTTTGAGGATATACTTTGTCAAAAAAATAATTATCAATTTTTGCCGGGACGGTTTTTTTTATTTCTTTTACAGTAAAGAGGAATTTGGATTTCAGGTCTTTAATTTTTTCTTTTTCCACACCAAGCAAAGACGCAGTTTCTTCTTCGCTTTCCGTTACTTCAAAAGGATTAAGAGTTATTTTATTTTCTTTTTTAACACCGGTAAGTTTATTTTTTATTGTTTTATTTTTAATATATTTTAAAGATATTGAATTTTTATTTTTTATTCCATTTTTAAGCAAATTTCCTTTATTGTCTAATTCTTCAAATTCGCCGTATAATAAATCATCATCCTTAGATATTTCAGAATTTACAAGTTCTCCATATTGTTGACGTAAAGTATTGATATAGTTATTAATAAATTTATCATCAATAGTAATATTATAAAGGTTTAGTTTTATTTTATCAGACAGATTTAGTTCAAATTTTGGAGACAGTCCCAAGTCAAAAAGAAACTCAAAATTTTTGTTATCAAGTTTGTCAGTATTTTCTTTTTCTTTGTTAGGTAAAGGATTCCCCAGTATAGATATTTTATTATCAGTAATATATTTTGTTAAAGATTCATTAATAATTTTACCTATTTCGTCAGCAAAGACAGTTTTGCCATAGATTTTTTCAATCATACCAAATGGCACTTTACCCGGTCTAAAACCCGGCATAGTTGCTTTTTTCTGTTCTTTTTTTAATGTGTTATTAACTTTTTGTTGATAATCATCAGCAGATAGTTGAATTTTTACTGTTGCTGTTAGTTCTCCTGTATTTTCTTTTGTTATGTTCATGATAAAAAATTGTTGTTTTAAAAAAATAAATATGTGCGGATGAAGGGACTCGAACCCTTATGCCTTACGGCACTAGATCCTAAATCTAGCGCGGCTACCAATTACGCCACATCCGCAAAAAACATTTTTGCTGTTTTTAGGATTCGGAAATGCAAATTTACATAAAATAAATTATTATACATAGGTAACATAAAATTTATATAAGGTTTATAAAGGAAATTAATCTAATTTCTAATTACTCTATTGATATAAATAATTATCAATGTCCAATAATCGTATATGCCTGTCTTTTTAATCATTCAGACACATAAATTTATGCAGTATAATTAGTAACCACAATCGGTTGTATAAGTAATCTTTGTTATTATATAAATAGTTTGTTTTTAAATTTTCAACTATATTATAATTAACTATATTGTATCTTTTTATTATTTCTTCAGACAGATAATCATCAATAAGATAACGCAATTCGTTTTTAAGCCATTTTGATAAAGGCACTGCAAGTCCCCATTTGGGACGGTTAAAAAAATGTTTGGGAATATATTGATACAGGACTTCTTTGAGAATATATTTTTGTATTTTGTTTTTCATTTTAAAATTGTATGGAATATTTAAAGCAAACTCAACAATGTTATGGTCAAGGAACGGGACACGGGTTTCTAAAGAGTATTTCATACTTGCACGGTCAGATTTTACCAACAAATCGTCTTTTAAGTAATATTTTAAATCAAAAAGTGCCTGAGCTTCGGCAGCATTAAGTTTTCTGCTTAGATGTGTAAAATTTTCTTCTAATGAATGGTTATATATTTTAAAGTCATTGGTAATTAAGTTATTAATTTCATTTTGTGTAAAAAAATATTGTTCCTGAGAGAAAATATGACTTTTAATTTGATTTTTGTCAGTATATTTAAAAAGATACGAAGCTCTTTGATATTTATTTGATAAATGAGATAAAGCAAAAGTTATTGGTTTTCTAAACGATTTAACCAAAGGGTTTGACAGGCGGTTAGCCCATTTGTAAGAACCATATCCATAAAACAGTTCATCGCCACCTTCGCCTGACAGAGCTACGGTAACATATTGTTTTGCTAATTTTGATATTAGCATTGCAGGAATAGCCGATGAGTCGGCATAAGGTTCATCATAAGAGTTTAATATTTCATCAATAAGCGGTATGGCTTCGTCATAAGAGACAATAAATTCGTGATGTTCGGTATTCAGATAATCAGCTACTTTTTTTGCATAAACAGATTCGTCAAATTTTGCTTCTTTAAAGCCAATAGAAAAAGTTTTTAATTTATTATTTGTCAGTTTTTGTGCTATAGCTGTAATTAAGCTTGAGTCAGTGCCTCCGCTTAAGAAAGTTCCATAAGGCACATCACTTATAAGGCGATATTCTACTGATTTTGTGATTAGCTGATTTAGTTGTGATTTGGCTTTTTTAAAATCATTTATTACAACAGGTCTTATTTTATCTTCTAATTTCCAGTATGGTTTGATTTTTATTTTATTATTCAAATTGTTTGAGATAACAGCATAATGTGCTGAAGGAAATTTAAAGATATTTTGATATATAGTATATGGCTCGGGTATATATCCCAAATAGAGAAAATGATTAATTGCCTGCTTATTAATTTGTTTGTTTGTTTTAATAAAATTTAATTTTGTCAGAGCTTTTAGTTCAGATGCAAATGCAAAATTTTTCCCATCCCAGTAATAAAACAAAGGTTTTATTCCCATTCTGTCTCTAAACAGATATAATTTTTTTTCTTGTTTATCATATATTGCAATGGCAAACATTCCGTTTAGTTTATCAACAAAGCTGATGTTCCATTTTTCAAAAGCTTCAAGTATTACTTCGGTATCGGAAGATGTATAAAAATTTATATTTAGCTCTTTGCCAATATTTTTATAGTTATAAATTTCGCCATTAAAAGCTATTGTATATCTTTTGGAATGTGAGAGCATAGGTTGATTAGCAACGTCTGAAAGGTCTATAATTCGTAATCGTTTATGTCCTAAACCTACTGTATTATCATTAAAATATCCACAAGCATCAGGTCCTCTGTGGGAAAGAGCATCTGTAATATTTGTAAGGTCTTTTTTAGTGAATTTTTTGTCAGTTGAATAATATCCTGCTATACCACACATAATATTTATATTTTATCTAATATATCTGCTAATTTTTTTACTTGCAGTTCGCGTGAAAATTGTTTTATATTATTTTTTTCAATATCATTGCCAAGTTTTATTCCCTGTAAATATTTTTGATATGTTTTTTTAAGGAATATATATGTTTCGTCAACAGTATTAGTAGTTATACCACATTTTGATTTATTAATTATATTCTCAACAGAATTATTTGCCGGGGTTACAAGAATATAGCTTCCACTTGCAATATATTCATAAATTTTACTTGGGATAACTCCAGTATAGCCCCGCCATGCAACATATAATAACAAATGTGATTTTACTTCAATTTCTAATATTTTTTCTCTGTCTGTTCGTCCTGAATATTTATAATATTTTTCATATCCTTTCATAATATGTTCTATTCTTTGTTTTTGAAATTTATCATAAGCTAATCCGGGTAAAAGAACTCTCATTTTTGGATTTTTGGTTGAATTAATTAATTTTTTAAAAGCATCACAAAATATTTCAATTTTTTGACCATTATACAGAGTCCCTATATACGAGATGGTAAAAATGTTAAAGGGCTTTAAAGTCCTGTATTTATCAAAGTCCTCCAAAACAAGTCCATTATAAATAACTTTACCGGGAACCTTGACAAAATCACTGATTTTATCAGTAAGAAGTTCAGAAACAGAAGTAATGACCGAAGCTGTATTTACCCATTTTTTTTCAAAACAACTATCTGTTCTGGTTAATAGTTTATATAGAAAATTTTTATTAATATTAGTTATTTCACCGGTTGTCCAGGAATCTCTATAATCAGCAACCCATTTAATACCAAATTTTTTATTTAACAGATAGCCAAATTTGTATAAGATAAAAGGATTACCTGTAATAATAATTTTTTTTTTTTTATTTTTATCTAAATTATTATCTTTTAAATATTGCTGCGAAAATTTATAAATATTTCTGTAAGGTATAGTTTTGTTTGTAATGTTTTGTGATAGTATTTCTGCAAAAGAAAGTAGTTTTCTGAGAAAGACAAATCTTTTGTCTCCGTATTTTGTATATATTTTATCTCTTAGGTTTTGTTTATATGGTAAATAAAACACTTCATAAGTTGAATACTTTTTATGTATAATATTTAGTCCTGATTTTGCTGATAAATTTTCTTGGGTATTTATTTTTTTATCCCAGCGTCTTGTTATAATAATGGGATAGTAGCCATATTTATAAAAATATTTAGCCCATGAATAAGCTCTCTGTGATGCCGGCAAATTGCAGGGAGGAAAAAAATATGCTAATATCAGAACTTTTTTCACAAATGGTATATATTGACTTATAAGTTAATAAATAAA
>CAZOSY010000221.1:0-3075 GCA_964582565.1 uncultured Bacteroidales bacterium
TAAGAAAAAATAAAAAAATTAAGGAGTTCAAAAAATGAATAATGATATAAGGAATAATTTTTTGTTTGTTTTTTTTGGTCATAACAGGACGGGAAAAACACAAACAGCTCTCGAAATAATAAAAGGCTGGAAACAAACCCACGAAGGGATGGTATATACATTTGATAATCAAGGTAGATACAATGATATAAGAGACAAAAAGATAAATTTATCAGACAGCTGGGAAAAAAACTTTTTAAATGATAAAAACATTAAAAATTCCTTACTTGTAATTGATGATTACAGAATATTATGTCCATCAAACACAATGTCTCAGGGCTTTTTAGATATTTTGAACATAAAAAATGAATATTGTATTGATATAATAATTATTACACACGCTCCCGGATTGATTATTGAACGTCTTACTTATTTTATTACTCATTATTTTTTGTTTTATACTCAAAGCACGGCTAAAGGCTTCAAAGACAGAATGTCTAATTACGAAACAGTGTATAAATTAAAAGATATAATTAATGAATATGTTAAAAAGCACGGCAGAGGTGATTTTCCGATATTTCCTTATATTATTTTTGACAATGAAACAGAAAAAATTAATTTTATAAATATGCCTTTATTAAAACTATAAAAAAAATGGACTTAAAAGAACTTAAAAAAACAAAAAGCAAATTTTCTTTGAATGACTTAAAAAGTTTGTATAAAACTTTTATTTTACTAAACGATAAAGTAAAAACAATTTTTTATATTATTTTATTATTTATTGGAATAGGTGTAACAGCCTTAATCTCTTTTTTAGTTAAACTAATATATTTATTGATAATATGAACGAAAAAATAAATTTAGAGCAGGAACTGGCGGAAACCTTTATTGCTGAAATGGCAGGGGGCAAAAAAGAGCAGCTGAAGAAAATATTTAAGACTATTTCAGAAAAAATAAAAGACGGAAAAATATATTTTATTTACAGACAAGACGGAAAACTTTGGTTTGTAACTTCAGATTTTACTTCCTCTAAAATATCTGTTTCGAAGGACAGCACAAAAGTTGATTTGACTGAAACAGAAAAAATGTTGCTGAACATAACATAATGCTCATCAGTAAGTTATAAAAAAATTCGTTTTTAAGAGGTCTGTAATTTTTTAATATAATAACATTAAAAAATTATTTTATCTATCTTAAATCTCTTTAAAATCATTAATTCAGATTTTGCAACCTCTAAAATTTCAGTTTCAAATTTAAGAGGTCTGTAATTTTTTAATATAATAACATTAAAAAATTATTTTATCTATCTTAAATCTCTTTAAAATCATTAATTTTGTATATATAAATAAAAACAGAAAAAATATATTGTTTTTCCGTCTGTTAATTGTATTTTAGCACATTAAATTGAATTAATCTATAAATTATTAATATAATATATAAAAAAAATGACAAGAACAACTCAAACTCAAACTCAAACTCCAACCCAATTACAAACTCTTGCAACAAACAATGCAGTAGCAACGATGCAAGCAGTAGCAAGGACCTCTGAAAAATTGAATTATACGATTGACGAAATGAAATTGGTCGGTCGTCAAAATTCAACAATTTTAACATTATTAATTAATAATGAAGGTTATTTGGATTCTGAAAGTCCAGCAGTTTTGCACAAATCAGATGTGACGATTGGCTTTGGAACTCCGCTTAATTCTCGTCTTGAAGCATCTTTATTGCCTGATAATCTCATTTCTGATGCAGATAAATTCTGGCTGGCTGAAAATTCCGCTGTTGGTGTGGACTTTTTTAAATATTTGCAGGACAATATTGGAACTAATATGGATTTTCTGAAACTCTTAAATGAACGTTTCCTCCGTCATCCTGTATTAGTGAGACAGATTGAAGTTATAACAGCTGACGACCCAATCGGACAAAAACAAAAAGGAATAGCAATAAAAAGAATTACTGTACCTTATAATTCCGCTTCAGATTCAGCAGTCTCGGCAGGTGCTTATATCCCTCTTTTTACACAATATACAGCTGTTCAGCTTTTGACAAAACCGATAATTTTAGGTGAATTTACCGGCTTTCTATACAAAATTTTGCAAGATGCTTCTGTGCAAATGAATATTTACCTTGAAGCAATTGATCAAGCTAATTTTGTTAATGTAAAAGAATAATTTTAAAATCAAAAAATTGACTTTGCTTGATTAATTTCAATGGTAATTTTGAAGAGTATATAAAGAAATTTGGAATACCAAACTATCAAAAAAAGTCAATTTTTTTAAAATCTAAAATCTATGAAATATAACGGATGGACTTTTCTATCAGGTAAAAAAATAAGCAAAGGAGACATAGAAGAAACATTGACTTTGTTTTATTTAATTAACCCTGAAAAACTTAAAAATTTAATACTCAGGGCTTATAATTTAGACGTATCAGAAATTGGTGAAATACCTGTTCTGGCTACTTTAATTAATGAGAAAAAAATAAAATTTTCTCTGCCTGATTTTGCTAAAAAATTTGTTTTTAATAAAGATAATCTGTTAAAAGCAAAAGTAAAACTTGTATAAAAAATAAAATTTAATACTTAAAAAAAAACAAAATGAAAAATCAAACTATAATATTACTGCTTGTAGGTATAATAGCCGTATCAACAGCTGTTTATTTTTTATTCCTACAAAAAAAATTACCGCCGCCAGACACATCAGCAGAAGAGGGAAACGGTAACGGAAACGGAAACGGTAACGGAAATTCAGCTAGCGAAAACGAAATTAATTATTATACTGTTGATCGAATTGAGAATCTCTCTTCCGCTTCTACATCACCAAATAATTTATTAAATATTAACGTTCAAAGAGCTTAAACACTCAAAAAAAATAAAAAAAAATGAAAAATCTAAACATAATAATAATATTTAGTATAATAAGTATGTCTTTTATGGTCATATTTTTTATGTATCAAAAAAAACAAACAGAAAAAATATATGAGGCAGTAAAAACAGGGGGGGGTGCTGGTGCAGGTACTGAAACCGGAACTGGAACTGGAACTGGGCTAATTGCTTTAATTATGTCAATTTTTGACAAAGAAGATGAACCAGAA
>CAZOSY010000221.1:3175-4844 GCA_964582565.1 uncultured Bacteroidales bacterium
ATGAGCTAAAAAGCAGTGGCAGTGAGGTAAAACAATTAAAAACGAACTAAAAAAATTAAAATTATGTTACCGGCAACAATAGGGAAAACAGCAACAACTTTATTAAAAAATAAATATTTCTGGCTCGCAATAATTATTATTGTCTCTATATTTATTTTACGCAAAAATTTAAACGTCTGGGGCGGAAAAATTAGAGCTTTTTTTAAACCAGCAGCGGGCGATTATTCGCATATATTAACAATCTTAGATAAAACAAGATGTGAGAAATTAGCTTCTGAATTATATACAGACATCTACGGAAACTTGGGCAGTAGTAAAGTTGATAGTATTAATAACTTATTAGCTCTTGATGACTCTGAGTTAAGATACTCAGCAAAGTTTTACAAAACATCTTACGAAAAAACAATGAGAGAAGACGTTTCAGGTGAATATATGCCTTTTACAAATGTTGATCAAGAACTCGTTGCACGACTTTTGAAAATGAGTTTATAAATTATGATAAAACTATATCTAATAGATATTATAACTGTCTTAACAGCTACAATTGTTAGTTTAAGTAACTTAAATGACTTTATAACTTTGTCAATACTAATTTTAACTTTGATATTAACAATTAAAAGATTTTTTAAACATAAAAAAAAATAAAAAAATGGAAGACATAAAAAAAATAAAAGAAACAAAAGGCATTCTAGCTTCAAAAACTTTTTGGACTTTTATAGTAACTATAATAATTCTTTTTTTACAGCAACAAGGAGTACCTATCCCAGCGTGGATAATTGAAGCATTACTTGCAGCCGGTCTTCTTTTTTCCCGTCTTGGCAAAAAAAGAATTAAAATTTAATTTCTACTATTGTAGATATGAATAAAAATATGTTTCTTATATTAATAGGTATAGTAATTATTTTATTTATTGTTTATATTATCTTTTTTAGAAAAAAAATAAAAGAGGAAACAGATATAAATGAAAAAGTAATAAATAATGCTAAAAACGAACTTGGAGTAAAAGAAATACCAGGTCCCGATGATGAGCCACAAATATTGAAATATTTTGAGGAATTGGGCTTGAGTATCGCCGGTGGCGACGAGGAAAGCTGGTGTGCAGTTTTTGTGAACTATATCCTGAAAAAATCAGGAGCAAATTATATAAAAACTTCAGGAGCAAGGAAATTATTAGAACTGCCAAATCAAGTTGTTCTACCAAAAGTAGGGGATGTAGTTATCTTTTGGCGGGAAACTCCAGCAAGCTGGAAAGGTCATACAGGCTTTTATGTTTCAGAAACCGCCAGTACCATTAAGATTTTAGGCGGAAATCAAAATAATTCTGTGTCTTATAGATATATGCAAAAATATCGGCTTTTAGGTTACAGAAGACCTTTAAAAAAATAATAAAATGAACAAAACATTATTCATAATAACTATAATATTAATAGTAATTGCAACTGTTGTTACTATCAGCTTTTTTAATATTAAAAAGAAATTTGACTTTATAATAGACAGTTATAAAATTGCTTTTGAAAATGATATTCCTTTTTTATACATATTATTATCTGTTAATAACAGATCCTTTTTATCTGCAAAAATAAAAAATGTAACTTGTAAATTATATGATGAAAAAGGACAACAATGGGCAATAGTTGAAACTCCAAAAATTGACGTTAAACCATATAAA
>CAZOSY010000222.1:0-4779 GCA_964582565.1 uncultured Bacteroidales bacterium
CGTTATAGTGCATATTGAAAAAAACAATCAACAATTGAAGAGAATTTATTAAATTTGCAACATGGAATTAGAAAAAATATATAACGAAAATTGTTTGATTACAATGGGCAACATGCCCAACAATTACATTGATTTTGTAATTACATCACCACCTTATGACGATATTAGGAATTATAATGGTTATCAGTTTGAATTTAAAAAAATTGCAAAAGAATTATATAGAGTAATTAAACCAAGCGGAATTATTATCTGGGTAGTGGGTGATGCAACAATTAATGGTAGTGAAACAGGAACATCATTTAAACAAGCTATGTTTTTCAAAAAAATTGGGTTCAGACTGCACGATACAATGATTTATTATAAAAATAATCCAATGCCGCAGACAGGAAACAGGTATCATCAGCATTTTGAATATATGCTTGCCCTGTCAAAAGGAAGTCCTAAAACTTTTAATCCAATTACAGAACCAACAAAATATCAAGGACTTGCAAATATGAAAAACAGAGGTCAAAATGGTTCATTAAACTATGAAAAAGTTGAAAGAACAAAAGAAAAAAAAGTTGGAAATGTTTTTTTCTATTCTGTTGGTGGTGGCATTTCTACAAAGGACAAAATAGCATATAATCATCCTGCAATATTTCCTGAAAAATTAGTAGCTGACCAAATAAACACATGGACAAATAAAAACGACCTTGTTTATGACCCTTTTATGGGAAGTGGAACAACTGCAAAAATTGCCTATTTACTTGGACGAAAATGGATAGGTTCTGAAATTTCAAAAGAATACGTTGAAATTGCAGAAACAAGAATAAAAGGACATACTATTTTATATTAGAAAAACTCTATTTAACATAATATATATTATAAGACAAATTAATATGTTATTTTTTAGAGCATCAAGAACTGTATCTAACGATTATAAATAAAAAATTATTTTCTGTTAAATTCCTGTAATTTTCTAATAATATTTGCCTTTACTTTTCTTGGGATAATATAAGAAGCATTTACTAATGAAGCATTCAAAAAGCCTGGTATTGCCACTTCTTTTCCTGCAAGTAATGATTTGTATGCATATTCAGCAACTTTTTTGGAAGAAGAAAGTAATTTTAATTTTTCCAGATTTGAATTTTCGCTGCCCACTTTATTTTGGAATCCTGTTTTAGTAGGTCCTGGACATAAAGTTGTTACTGTAACGCCTGTTTCTTTTAGTTCGTTTGTAATTGCTTCGGAAAACGATTGAACATAAGCTTTGGTTGCATAATAAACAGCCATATACGGACCCGGTTCAAAAGCTGCCAAAGAAGAAACATTTAATATTTTGCCTTGTTTTCTTTCAACCATTCCTTTTAAGAACAATTTGGTTAATTCTGTAAGTGCAGTTATATTAACCTGTATCATTTGCGAAATTTTTAACATGCTTTCATTGTTAAATATTCCAAAACTACCTATTCCTGCATCATTTACCAAAATATTAATTACAATTTGTTTTTTTTCTATTTCATTAAATATTTCAACAGCAGCATTTGGCACTGATAAATCTTTTGTAATTATTATTATATCTATATTATATTTTTTATTAAGGTCTTTTTGTATCTCTTTTAGTTTATCCGTGTTTCTTGCTACCAAAATCAAATTATAAAAATCTCTGGCAAATAACTTTGTCAGTTCATAACCAATACCACTCGAAGCACCTGTAATTAATGCTGTTTTATTGATTTTGTTTTTACACATTATTATAATTATATTGTATTAAAAAAATTATATTTTCACTACAGGATTAATGAATTAAAGTTTTATTCCATATCTCCCATGATTTTTCAGCTTGTAAATAAAGCATAGATAATCCATTTTTTGTTGTAGCACCATTCAGTTTTCCTGCTCTTAAAAACATTGTTTCTTTGGGATTATAAATTAGGTCATAAAGAATATGTTTGTTTGTAATATACTGGTAAGCTATGTCAGGAGCTTGATTATTATTAGGAAACATTCCGACAGGTGTTGCATTTATAATCAAATAATGTGAATTAATAACAGATTTGTCAATACTTTTATAGCTTATTTGTTTACTGTTTACTGGATTTCTTGATACCAAAGTATAATTAATACCCAATTTATTTAAAACAAAAATAATAGCTTTAGAAGCGCCACCTGTTCCAAGAATCAGGGCTTTGTTATGCTCTGGCTTTAGTAATGGTTTTAAAGTTTTTTCAAAGCCATAAACATCAGTATTATATCCAAATAATTTCAATTCTTTATTATGCTCTCTGAATATTTTAACAGAATTGACTGCCCCTACCCTACAAGCAGTATCATCAAGTTTGTAGAGAAAAGGAATTATTGTTTCTTTGTAAGGTGCTGTTATACTTAATCCGTATATATCAGGATAATTTTCAAACAATTTTGGCAATTGCTCTATTGACTTTATAGGAAATTCCCGATAAATTACATTTTTAATATTTTTTTTATAAAAAATATTTGAAAAACTTTTTTTTGAAAAAGAATGATTAAGAGGATATCCTATTAAGCCATATACTTTCATCTGTATTTTATTGTTTCATTGTTTCATTGTTTCAATTTCATTTTTTCTATATTAGAACAAGACAGAAACAATATTTTTGTATTGCCATTAAGAAACTTTTCCAAAATTTTAAACTTTGGGAAAGTTGATATTATAATCAGATGAAATAATCCTGAATGTATTAATTTATGTCAATATCATAAGCTAATCTTGCCTGAACGCCTTTTTTGTTGATAATTGAGTTTAGATGTTTATAATATTTATAATTATCTCCTAATTTTGATTTGACAGCGGAATTTTTTATGTTATCACCAAATTTTTCAAATATTTGTGAAAATATATTTTTTTGTTTTGGCAGGTATATAATTTTATAATTATTTTCTATTTTGGCTAATTCTGATGCTGTTTTTATTGCTTTATCAATACCTCCGATATCATCTATTAGTCCAATTTCTTTTGCATCTGTTCCTGTCCATACTCTGCCTTGTCCTATGCTGTCAACTTGGGCAACGGTCATATTTCTTCCTTGTGCTACATGTTTTATAAATATTTTATATATCCTTTCAACTTCATTTTGTATAATACTTTCTTCTGTCTCTGTTAATGGACGTACTGTTGAAGGTAAGTCCGCATATTTATTGGTTTTTACATTACTAAAAGTAATTCCTAATTTATTATTAAAAAAGTCCTTCATATCAGGTATTATTCCAAAAACGCCTATAGAACCTGTAATAGTGTTTGGTTGTGCAATAATTTTGTCAGCTGAGCAGGATATATAATATCCGCCTGAAGCAGCAACATTTCCCATAGAGACCACTACAGGTTTAGTTTTTTTAGATAAATTCATTTCTCTCCATATTACATCAGAAGCCAAAGCACTGCCGCCGGGTGAGTTAACTCTGAGGACAATGGCTTTAACACTACTATCAAGTCGTGCTTTACGTATAGCTTTTGATATTGTTTCAGAACCTATTTTTTTGTCATCTCCTTTGCCGCTATTGATATCTCCACTTGCATAAATAACAGCAATTTTGTTTTTTGTCTTAATCTTTTTTATGTTTTTATCAGGAACTTTGCTATATTTATTTAAAGCCATATATTTAATCTTTTTGTTTTCTTTAATTTCTAATCTGTTACGTAGTTCTGCCAATAATTCATCTTTATACATCAATTTATCAATAAATTTATATTTTACAGCGTCTTCAGGGGTCTGGATTTTAAAGTTATCAGCTATTTCATTTAATTCATCAATATCTATTTTTCTTGTTTCAGATATACCTTTTAATATATTGTTCCATATTGAGCTTATATATTTTGTTGTTTGTTCTCTGTTGGCTTGGCTTATTGAGTCAAGCATAAATGGCTCTACAGCACTTTTAAATTTCCCATGACGGATAATCTGTGCTTTTATATCTAATTTTTCAAGAGTTCCTTTAAAAAACATTATATTAGCACTTAAGCCCTTAAATATTAATGTTCCTTCCGGATTCATGTATATTTTATCTGATACACTTGCCAGATAATAAGCTTTTTGACTATATACTTCACTATAACTAATAATAAATTTCCCTGATTTTTTAAAATCAATCAAAGCATTTCTTATTTCTTCTGTTGTTGCAGCACCGGAAGGTATTATGCTTAAATCAAGGTAAATGCCTTTTATATTATCATCGGTCTTTGCTTTTTTTATACATTTTAGTATCTTGTCTAATCCCAGAGTTGTTTTTGATTCAAAAGAGTTGAAGTCAAAATTTTCCATTGGATTGTTTGAAGTTCTGTCTGTAACAGGGTTTTTTAATTCTATATGCAATACAGAATTTTTTGATACAGTAACTTCTTTTTTAGTAGATAAAGCTACGGAAAATAATATGCCCATTGAGATAAAGGCAATAATTACAAATGTCAAGAAAAATCCTAACATAGAAGCAAACATAAATTTAAAAAATTGTTTCATTGTTTTACATTTTTAGTTTTAAAAAATTATTAAATTATTAATTTACAAACATATAAAAAATAATCATTTAATCCTGAATAATTCATAAATTCATCCAAAAAATTTGTAAATTATACATATTCAACAGATTAACAAAGTGATGATTAAAAAATAATTTTCTTATATTTTTTAATTTTGTTTTAATTAAAAAATCCCGAAAGGGATTTAATTTTCACCCCGTAGGATAATATCCAACGGGGTAAATAACCATAGGTAAAACCTATGGTTACAAACTACGTAGCATTCATCTTCAATCCTAAAAGGATTG
>CAZOSY010000223.1:0-4766 GCA_964582565.1 uncultured Bacteroidales bacterium
AATTTCATTCTGATTTGTGCTTTGATTTCCGATTTTGTATTCCCTTGTATTTCTGTTAAACCTGAACTTATTATATTCTTATTATTATAATAGGTTCGGGCAAATCTTATCCCAAGGTTAATGTTTTTAGAGATTTTATATTTAATTAACAGATAGATTCTGCTCCCTTTATAATAATATGCAGGTATTGAGAAAGCATATAAGACATCATTTTCGTAAGCATATATACGTTCATCATAAGTATCAGTATCAAACAAAGCATATCTTGCAGAAAGAGAAATAGGAATTTTGTCTGATTTATACGAGACATCCTGAAATATCAAATATCCGTGTTGTGTTTTATCATTTCCAACCTTATAACTTACATATTCTATTTGGTTTTTAAGTTTAATGGAATTGGAAACTCTGTAATAAATATGATACCTAAAATTTTGTTTTACTGTTTGCTCAATATAATCAATCAGATTTTCCTCATCTGTATTATTGAGATATTTATTTTTTTGTTTAAATCGGAAATACATTTCTGTAGCGCTTGACGGGCTATAGTTAGCTTGCAACAGATAGTCATTTCCATCAGAAGGAGCTTTAACTCTATATTTCATCCATGGAAATATAATATTGTCGCTATATGCGGATAAAGACCACTTACTACTAATATCCAGTAAAATTCCTAAAAAGAGTCCCTGTTCATTGGCATTTTTACTATTTTCTCCTAATGCACTACTTAACAAAGGATGAAAATCTTTTTCATATCTGCGATGCAAAACAGAAAAAGACACACGTGAGCTAACATTTAGTAATGCTCCGTTAAGGAAAGCCGTTCCACCGTTTTCACTTCTTGATACTTCGCCAAAGATATTAGTATTCTTAAGAAAATAACTATAATTTAGTCCTATGCTTGTATTTTCCTGAGCATTAAAATCAAATTGATTATAAAGAGAAAGTTCTTTATTTAAAGGTGCATCATATTTTAAATTAAATGCTGTTGCCCCAAGAGTTAATCTATTATTTTTATACTTTAGATGTGCTCCGTAAATTGTTTCGCCAAGAGCATCTTTACCGTCAACTTTGCTTTGGGTTTCGTGCAATCCTGTTTCCTGAATAGAGCTTATATAAAAATCTTCCTGCTCAAGAGTATCACTAACAATTTTATTAGCATCAATTTTTTTATTTGAATAAAATATAGATAAGTCAAAATTTTTAAGTCCTACTGTTGTGCCTATTCCCCGTAAAAAATTATTTTCACCTGTTGAGCTATATTTTTTAATTCCCTGTGCATTTTTTTTGATATTCATAATATCATAAGATTTTCTGGAAAAGGAGAGACCAGACCATAAAGTTAAGCCCTGTCCAAACTGCACTTGATAATCACCGATAGCCAGTGCTTTTATTTTGCCAAAATCTTTTAAGAAAAAATGAGCAGAATAAAAATCAAATCCGTTTTTTTGTGTTCCGTTAAAAAATTCTTCACCTGCATCTTTTTCTGCTGTGATGCCAAAACTCAATTTATTAGAATAACTAAATTGATACCGTGCATAAATTTTTTCAGGACTCCCAAGATATCTTGAGTTCGGACTTGCACTGGTATCATCATTTTGAGTAAATCCCTTTTGTTCTTCCAATACCTGCTGATAACGTATCATTAACCTGTTTCTTCCATATTTAATCATTTTGGGAAGAGAAACATGTGGTTTAGGTGTTTTTGATATATCAATATAACCACGGATTTTATTTATTGTTTTTATATCAAAACCATCAACATACTGTAATTCATAAATTGAAACTAATTGTCCATATTTTTGGATGTATTTAATAAGATTATGAATTTGAATATCATTAAGGAAATACAGTTGTTTTAAATCTTCTTTATTTGCTGTATTAACATTTAAAGGATTTGTTTTCAAAAAATCAAATCCGCTTATCAGGTCTGTATAATCTAATTCTTCGTCTGCATTTTCTTCAGTATTTAAATTTTCAGTAATATCCTCTATTTTTTGATTAATATCATCTTCTTTGTAAGGGTCTGTTGGCACTTGTGAGAATACATTATAATTCAGGAAAAAACACAGAGTAAAAAATATTATGCTTTTAATATAATATTTAATTTGTTGAAATATATTTTGAAAAAAAATATTCATCTGTTTGTTCTGTTATCAGTATTTTTTTTATTATTTGATATTATAAATTAATGATATTTGTGGTGAGTATCCTAATGTTTGATGGATGCTTGAGGCAAAGTCAAATTTTAATTTTTTAAATTCAACGCCAAAGCCAAAAGTATTTAATGTTGGATTGGTAGAGATGCCTGCTCTTAGATATATTTCTTTAATAATATGGTATTCCATTCCTGCTTTTAACACAGGATCGTAATTAATATCTTTTTCTGTTTCAACACAGGCAATTATTTTTTCAGAGAAATTATAAGACAAGCCCAGTCGCATAATTGTTGGTAATCGTTCATCATTATACTCGGCTATTTTTATATTTACAGGATTAAAAACATGAGCACCGAGATATAAATTTTTACTTAATTGTGCTCTTATTCCTAATTCAAAGGTTACAGCACCTTTATTTCCATAGTTTTCTGCTATATGCGTTGAGAGATAGTCAAGTTGTAATCCGGCAGAAAATTTCTCACCAAAGGACTTGGAATAAGCCAATCCAAGTTTGCTTTCATTATATTGAGTATATCCGAAATAAGAAGTTGTCAATCCAAATACGCCTGAATTAGTAGGTAAAACAACAGCAGCATATTTAAGTCCTAATTCTTTGATTAAAAAATTATCTTCATAATAGAAACCGGCGGCAATGTTTTTATAATAAGCTAATCCTGCTTGATTATTATGGGCAGACCAGAAGTCAGACAGAGCAACAGAAGCATTTCCCATTGCTGATGACCGTGCTCCAACCGGCTTATTATCGTGTATAGCAAATACATTTAAAGTTATTAAAAAGAAAAATACTATTAGCAAAGATTTAATTTTTATCGTAAACATTTTTTTTTGCTTTTTTATTAATTAAATTGATTATATTTCTTATAAAAATAATTTTACTAAATTATATAAAATAATTTAATTATTATAATACATCAGGTCTACATATACAGGCAGGTGGTCGCTAAAACCTCCCTGATATTTAGGTCCTAAAAGTGTTCTGAAAGGTTTTGTTCCAGAATATCTTTCATCTTTTTCCAATAAAAACGGAGCATCAAATATATGGGCTTTATCCGGTGCCATTCTTAGTCCTTTTTTATGTTTAAATAGGGCGGTAGAAATTATAAACTGGTCTAATATAGCCCATTTGCCTTGAAATTTATTAGTTCCGATTTTCCAGTCACCAACTTTTTCATACATTAGATTATATAAATCTGTTAGTTTTAAGCCAGTAGTGTCGGGTTTGGCATTTAAAACTTTAGCCATGCAGTCATCCTCAGGGCTATCATTAAAATCACCCATAATAATTATTTTTGACCAGATATTTATTGCAAATAATGAATCTACACTATGTCTTAAAACTTTTGCAGAATATTTTCTTTTTTGAACTGTTGCCAAATTACCTCCCCATTTAGATTTCCAATGATTAATAAATATATGTAAAGTGTCTTTACTAAGAACAATGCCTTTTACATATAAAATGCCTCTTGCTTTTGAATTTGTGTCAAATGGATAAAAAATATGAATAGTTTTGTAAGTTATTGGTTTAAATTTTTCAGGTATGTAAAGCATAGCAACATCAATACCTCTGTAATCCTGTGACTCTTCGTGAATAATTTTATAATGATATTTTTCTAAAGGAGTTTTTTGTGTTAATTCATTTAAAACAAATTGATTTTCTATTTCACACAGACCAATTATAGCAGGCGGCTCCCATCCTCCAATACTAATTAAAACTTTAGAAATATGTAATAATTTTTTATGATATTTACTATAAGTCCATGCATTCCTCCCTAAGGGTGTAAAATCCTCATCATGCGCTATACTATCTTTTTTTATATCAAATAAATTTTCTACATTATAAGAAACTATACGGATACCATTTTTGCCCCGTGGTTCATCATTAAAATTTTCAGGCAAATTAGAATGTTGCTGTATTTCCTTTGTAGTTTCTTTTTGTGCAAAGGTTAAATTTATTGAAAAACTCAATAATATACAAGAAACAATTATAATTATTTTTTTCATGTTCTTTTAAATTATAATCACTTTTTATTAAAATAAAAAATCAAATATACTAAAATTATGTAATATCATATAAAATTTAATATTTTTGTATATAAATTAAATATGCATAGAAACAAATAATTATGAAAAAACATTTTTGTTTTATAGTGATTTTGGCTTTGCTTATAGCTTGTAAATCAAATTCAAAAAAGGCAAAAATTTATTTAAAACAAGGCATTAGCAAAGCTTATTCATCTGATTTTGAAGAAGCAATAAAAGATTTTGATAAAGCCATATACTTACAACCTGATTTTGCTGACGCTTATTTTTATAGAGGAAATTCCAATTATAATTTAAATGGTAATATTAAAAAAGCAATAGAAGATTATAATAAGGCAATAGAGATAAAACCTGATTTTGCTAATGCTTACAACAACAGAGGGAATATGAAATCTTATTTGGGAAATGAAAAAGGAGCATGTTATGACTGGATTAAAGCTGATAAATTAGGCAGGGAAAATATGCGAGATAAAATAAAAAAATGTTCTTATTATATTAAGGGGGCTTCTATTAATTCCTTTCTTTCAAGAAACAAAGATAATGAATAAG
>CAZOSY010000224.1:0-4724 GCA_964582565.1 uncultured Bacteroidales bacterium
CCTTAAGGGTTGAATAAACGATTTGATATAATATCTGTGTATATGTTGCCATAATATTGTTTTTTGTTCAATCCTTTTAGGATTGAAGATGAATACTACGTAGTTTGTAACCATAGGTTTCACCTATGGTTATTTACCCCGTTGGATATTATCCTACGGGGTGAAAATTAAATCCCTTTCGGGATTTTTTAATTAAAACAAAATTAAAAATTATTAGATGTTACAGAAATATACAATCGTATCTACACAGCCAAATTTATTTATCAGAAATTATTGACATTTTAGTAACAACAAAATTTGATATTCGTTGCTATAAAAAGAATAAAAAAAGGTGAAATAATTAGTAAATAAGGTAAATATTAATTTAAAATCCGATATAAGAAAAACTGTTTAAAAGATTGACAAATAATAAAAAGTTTAGGATATCCATTTTTTTATATCGTCAATTGTTGGTATAGGGATTTGTAGTTTCATTTTTTTTCTTAATCCACATAATGTATTAAAAAGTTTATTTGCATTAGTTCCTTTTATATCGCTTACTGTTAAGAACCCGGCTTTTTTTATAACAGGTATCCATTCTGAAGGAATGCCCTCGGATATAAAATCTTCGTCAGAAGAAACATTTAATTTTTTTTCTGGTCTCATTTGAGGAAAAAACAGCACATCCTGAATAGAATGAGAATTAGTCATTATCATAGTTAGTCGGTCAATTCCAATGCCAAGTCCGGCACAAGGAGGCATACCAACTTCCAATGCTTTTAAGAAGTCCTCATCAATAACCATAGCTTCTTTATCACCTTTTTTTCTAAGTTCTGATTGTGATTCAAAACGTTTTCTCTGGTCAACAGGGTCATTTAGTTCAGAAAAAGCATTACATATTTCTTTTCCATTACAGATAGCTTCAAAACGTTCGGTAAGTCCTTTTTTATTTCTGTGCTTTTTTGCCAAAGGTGATATCTCAACAGGATAATCTGTAATAAATGTAGGTTGTATTATATTTGTCTCACAGCTTTTTCCAAATATTTCATCAATTATTTTGCCTTTGCCCATTGTCTTGTCAACAGGTATTTCTAATTTTTCAGCAAAATCAGTAAGTTGTTTTTCATTCATTTTTGATATGTTCGTTCCTGTAAAATGTTCAATAGCTTCATACAAAGTAAATCGTTTCCATGGTCTCTTAAAACTTATAATATTTTCATCTGTTTTAAGTTCTGTTGTTCCGTTAATATCAAGAGCAATTTTTTCTGTCATCTCTTCAACCAGATTCATCATCCATTCATAATCTTTATAAGCGACATAAAGTTCCATTTGTGTAAATTCAGGATTATGATATCTGTCCATACCTTCATTTCTAAAATCTTTTGCAAACTCAAATACACCATCAAAACCGCCAATGATAAGTCGTTTTAAATACAGTTCATCAGCAATTCTTAAATAAAGCGTAGTATTTAGAGTATTATGATATGTCTTAAAAGGACGGGCAGTTGCACCTCCATATATTGGTTGCAAAATAGGTGTTTCTACTTCAAGATATTCTTTGTTATTTAAAAAAGACCGCATTGAATTTATTAATTTTGCTCTTTTAACAAACACTTGTTTAATATTTGGATTAACAATTATATCAAGATACCTTTGACGATAACGTTGTTCAGGGTCTGTAAAAGCATCATAAGTTATATCATCTTTTTCCTTTACTATTGGCAAAGGTCTTAATGCTTTACTTAACAATTTGAATTGTTTCACATGTATGGTAATCTCGCCCATTTTTGTTGTAAAGACAAACCCTTTAATGCCGATTATATCTCCAATATCCAGTAATTTTTTAAAAACAGTGTTATACATTGTCTTATCCTGGTTTGGACATATCTCATCTCTTTTTAGATAAATTTGAATTTTTCCTGTACAATCTTGTATCTCAGTAAAAGATGCTGCTCCCATAATTCTGCGGTTCATAATGCGTCCGGCAATACTTACTTTTTGATATTGTGTATTATCTTTTGGAAAATTTTTATGTATTTCTTCTGCTGTAACGTTTATTTCAAATGACTCAGCAGGATAAGGATTAATTCCAAGATTTATTAATTCTTTTAAAGAATTATGTCTTATAATTTCTTGTTCGTTCATATTAATATTCATCTGTTTATACCGTTGGATAGGCATCCTACGGCATTTATATTTTCGTAGTTAGTTTACCCTGTGAAATAATTTTGCTCTTAATGAAATATCCGCCAAGGCGAATTTTACGGGGTGAATTTTCAATTATTTATATTTTTATATTACATTATTAGTAGAGACGAGGCATGCCTCGTCTCTACTGCAAAATTCGCCTTAGGCATACCATTCACTTACTTCAACGAATTCAGCACAAGCGTGTGTCCAAAATTTTTTGAGCATAAAAATTTCATAAAATTATTATTTTTCGCAAATATACTAATCGTAAATAAATCTGTGAATTTTATTCATTAAATTTACTTATACAAATAATATTATGTCAATTTTGTAATATTATATATTTTTTTGTATCTTTGTAAATTCGTAATAATTTTACATTATTTATTGAAAAAATACTGATTGAGTATTTAAATAAATGATTTATAATAATTTACAAAAATATAAAACTTATGAAAAAATATATATTAATATCAATACTGATATTCGGTTTATCAAGTGTTATTGCATCAAAAAAAAATAATGTTAATTCTAATAGTCCAAATGATGCAAAAATAAATCTTATCTCCTCTGACATTAAGACCAGTGTTCTTCAATTTTCTATTGAGAATTTTGAAATGAAAAAGGTTAAAACCCAAAGAGGAGATGCTTATATAATAAATGTTAACAATGCTACTCCTGTTTTACTGGCAGGGACTCCTGACCTTGTAAAATTAACAGTGTCAATTATTATTCCTGATAAATCTGAAATGCAAGTCCAGATAATATCTTCTGATTATAAAGATTATAATAATATAGAAATAGCCCCTTCAAAAGGTGTTTTATATCGTGATCTTGACCCTTCATCTGTTCCTTATAAATATGGGAAAGTTTATAATCAAAATAAATTTTTCCCTGGCAAACTTACTGAACTAAGAAAACCATATATTATGAGAGATTATACAGGACAAACAATCATTATCTATCCTTTTCAGTATAATCCTGTAACAAAAATTTTAAGAGTATATAAAAATATAAAAGTTAAAATAAAACCTAAGACAAACTCTCCTGTCCTTATAAAACAATTACCTTATGTAAATTCGGATTTTAAAAAAATATATGCCCGCCATTTTAAAAATTTTACCAGTACCAAATATATACCTTTGGAAGAACAAGGCAATATGCTTATCATTTCATACGGTTCATTTATAAATTCTATGCAGGAATTTGTTAATTGGAAAAATGACAGAGGAATGCATACAGAAATTGTTGATGTCGCTACTATAGGCACTGGTGCTGATGACATTAAAACTTATGTTACAACTTATTACAATACAAACGGTTTAACATATTTATTGCTTGTTGGTGATGCAGAACAAATTCCAACTAACAATGAAAATTCTGATAATGCTTATGGCTATATTTTAGGCAGTGATCATTATCCTGAAATATTTACAGGTCGTTTTTCAGCAGAAACTGTTGCTCATGTTCAAACACAAGTTGAAAGAACTATTAATTATGAACTAAACCCTGTAACCGCTACTGAATGTTTTAATAAAGGAATCGGAATAGCATCAGATCTGGGTCCCGGAGATGATGATGAACTAGATTATGAACATATTCGTAATATGCAAACAGACCTGTTAAACTACACTTATACCTATTGTGATGAATTATTTGATGGTAGTCAGGGAGGCTTGGATGCAAGTGGCAATCCAAATCCTGCTATGGTTACAAATGATATTAACAATGGCACTGGTATAATTCTATATACAGGACATGGAAGCGAGACATCATGGGTAAGCTCTGGCTTTTCAAATAATGATGTTAATAATCTGACCAATACAGGAATGTTACCTTTTATATGGTCAGTAGCTTGCGTAAATGGTGATTTTGTAGGAAAGACCTGTTTTGCCGAATCATGGATAAGAGCAACAAATAATAATGAACCAGCAGGAGCTGTTGCAACATTGATGTCAACAATAAATCAAAGCTGGGATTCTCCAATGTGCGGACAAGATGAAATGGTGGATATTCTGGTAGAAAGTTATACTAATAATATTAAAAGAACTTATGGTGGAATATCTATGAACGGATGTATGAAAATGATTGATGAATATGGTTCTGACGGTGAATCAATGGCTGATACATGGACTATCTTTGGAGACCCGTCATTGCTCATAAGAACTGATAATCCCAATACCATGAATGTTACACACAACAACACCATACCTGTTGGCTCTACACAATTACAGGTTAACTGTGATGTTGAAGATGCTCTTGTTTCGCTTACAATAGATAACCAAATTATAGGAACAGGAACTGTAACAGCAAGCTCTGCAACAATTATCTTTAATCCTCTCCCTGGTATAGATACTATAAAAATAGTAGTTACAGCTTATAATTATATTCCTTATGTTGGAAATGTATTAATTATCTCTCCTTCAGGACCTTATGTAATATATAAAAATAATCAAATCAATGATAGTAATGGAAATAATAATCATCTTGCAGATTATGGCGAAAATATAAAATTTGACATAACCCTTGAAAATGTTGGTGTCAGTGTTGCAGAT
>CAZOSY010000225.1:0-1188 GCA_964582565.1 uncultured Bacteroidales bacterium
CGCTTGTCTTTCAAATCAGTCATTTACAAAAGTAAACTCCTGATTTTCAATACTATGCAAGCCTTGAACTCGAACATTCTGAACTAAACACTTACTTTATGGACAGACACTAAATGGTCTGTTTGTTTTATTAGGATTATTACTATTTTGGATATCGGAGCAAACAAAGATAATAAGCATTTTTATCTGCTTAGGTTCGTGTGCTATAAGAATATTATATTTTAAAATATTTTAAGAAGTCCTTTTTCCTATATTTTGATACAGGAAGTTCCGAATTGTCGCTCATTTTTACATCTCCTCCTTTTCCTCTGATATATTCTTTTACGTGATTTATATTTATTAAATGCGATTGATGTATTCGGAAGAAGTTATGATTTGTGAGAAGTTCTTCAAATTCTTTAATTGTTTTACACACAAGCATTGGTTTATTATTTACAAAAAAGAAATTTGTATAGTTTCTATCTCCCTTACATCTTATAATATCTTTAATGTTAACTACAACAAAGCCCTTTAGTGTAGGCAATACTATACGATGTATATTATTATTAAAATTATCAATAAGTACTCTAAATTTTTGGTCTTTATCTTTATGCTTTCTTTTTTGCTTAAATTTATTTATGGCTTCTTTAAGAATACTGATTTTAACCGGCTTAAGTATATAATCAACAGCAGAAAACCGAAATGCATCAATAGCATATTGATCATAACCTGTAACAAAAATAATATCAAAATTAATTTTATTAATACCGGCAAGAATATCAAATCCTGTTCCTGTAGGGAACTCAATATCAAGAAAAACAAGGTCAGCACTTTTATTATTCAAAAGTTCAATTCCTGTTTTAATGGAATTTGCCTCTCCTATAATATCAATTTCAGGAAAATACTTTTTAAATAATATTTTCAGTGTTTCTCTGGCATTCTTTTCATCATCTATGATAAATGTTTTTATTTTTTCCATAATTTATACAGGAATATTTAGTATAACTCTTGTGCCTTGGCTATGCTCCTCTAACTCATTAATATCAAATATCTGAACATTCATTTTCTTTTTTCCGGTTTTATTAAGTAATTCAAGCCTGCGCTTATTAATCTTCATACCTAATGATTTGTGTGTTTTTCTCTTAGCCAACTCTTTTGATTTATTAATGCCTATACCATTATCTTCTATAATACATTCAAGGAAGTCGT
>CAZOSY010000225.1:1288-4717 GCA_964582565.1 uncultured Bacteroidales bacterium
GTTGTATTGAATTAAGTGCATTAGAAATAAAATGAGGATTCATCTGAGAACTTAAAGCCATTTGCATTTGTTCATTCAATTCTTTTTCAAGTATTGCGACCTTTCGTTGTGTTTTATTCTTCATATATTTATATGAAAAGTATAGTATAAATATCAATAGCACAATTGAAGATATAAAAATATAACGTTGGAAACTTAGCAATTTTTGTTGATTTGCTATTTTTACTTTTTTAATTTGTATTTCTTTTTCTTTTTTCTCTGTTTTATATTTTGTTTCCAATTCAGATAATTGCCTGCTTGACTTCTCATTAAACAAAGAATCTTTTAAACTTGTATATTCTTTAAAATATTTCAGACCTTTTTTATAATTTCCTTTTTTGGTATATGATTTTGATAATAATCTGTATATATCACAAATAATTCTATTTGTGTTTTGTTTTTTTGAGATATTAAGAGCTTTATTCAGATAATCTATTGATTTATTATATTCTCCGGTAATAATATATAATTCTCCGATATTTTGCAGTATTATAGCTTTTTCCGTTTTCATTCCTACTTTATTAGCAAGATTAAATGCTTTTTTATAATAATTTAGAGATTTATCATAATTTGATTTTTCTTTGTATAATACTCCGAGATTAACATAAGTTATAGCTATATAGTAGTTGTTTTCCATTTTTTTGGACACATTCATACATTTATTAAAATATACTAAGGCGCTATCATATTGCTTTAATAATAAATAAGAATTAGCGATATTATTCAAATATACAGGTAATTCAGAATTATCATCAAGTAATTTAATTGTATTATAAGCTTCTAAATAATATTCAAGAGCTTTTTGATATTTTTCCCATTGAAAATAAACATTTCCAATATTATTTAATGTTAAGGGTATCTCATATTTTAGATTTAAGTTTTTTCTTATGTTAAGAGATTTGCGATAAAAATTTATTGCTTCATGATAATCTCCTCTGTTCATATATATATTACCAATATTATTATAAGCATGTGCTATTCCTTTCTCATCATTTGCGTCCTGATAATATGATAAACACTTTTTATAATTATTATATGCTTTTTTGAACTCTCCTATACTTTCGTAAATGTTACCAATACGGGAATAAGTCATTGCTGTTTTTTTTATTTCATTTCTGTTCTTATATTCTAAAAGAACTTTTTTGAAATAATTAAGAGATTGTTTATATTTTCCTTTATTATATAAATCATCTCCCTTTTTATAAATAGAATCAGGATTATTATTTATAGTAATGCTATTGTTGTAATTATAGGATAAGCTTTCATCTGCAAAACTTAGACAGAAAAAAAGGATGAATATTTTTAATAAATTTTTACTCATAAAATAATTTATTTTCAAAGGAATTTACTCACTAAAATAAATATTTTAATACTGTGTTTTTGAACACACATATTATTTTTATAATTTTTTGTGTGCAATGGTAGGCGCGGGTTTCACAAATTTATAAAATATACAAGTCAGCAGTCGGAATTTTTACCCGGATTTATCGGAAAAGAAAAATTGATGACTGCTGTCCTTGTAAAATTTTTTGCATTCCTGTCTGCAATTAGTATAATTATTTTTTTTGAATAAGAGTTACTGCATAAGCAGATACGCCTTGTTCTCTACCAATAAAACCTAATTTTTCAGTAGTTGTTGCTTTTATAGAAATATATTCCTTATCTATTCCAATAGTTTGAGATAGAATTTTTTTCATTTTGGGAATATAATTTATAATCTTTGGTTCTTGAAGACACACAGTTGAGTCAATATTATTTATTTTATATCCTTTATTTCCAACTGTTTTTACCACTTTTTTTAATAGTATCTTACTATCAATTCCTTTAAATTCGGGAGAAGTATCAGGGAAGAGAAGACCAATGTCTCCTAAATTAGCTGCGCCTAAAATGGAATCGCAGATAGCATGTATTAACACATCAGCATCAGAATGTCCTATTGCACCTTTTGTATAAGGGATTTTAATGCCGCCTAAATAAAAATCACAATTTTTTTTTAATTTATGAACATCAAAACCAAACCCGACTCTTATAGTCATTACTTCTTATTTTTATTTTGATCTGAAAAAGAAGGTTTGTTTTGCTCTGCAAAGGCATCAAAATCAAATAACAGAGAAAAACGTAATGTATTTTCTAATGGATTATGTTGATCAGTAGGAATAAGGTAGGCAAAATCTAATCCAAAGACATTATATTTAAGTCCTGCACCAACAGTAAAAAATTTTCTGTTTCCTTTATTTTTATGTTCATAAAAATATCCTGCCCTAATGGCAAACTGTTTATTATACCAATATTCTGTTCCAACAGAATAAGTAAGTTCATGCATCTCTTCTTTAAAACCACCTGGTGCATCACTAAAAGACTGGAACATTCCACTTACTAATGAAACATCAGGACTTTTTCCATACTGGACAACATCTGATGAATCGGAATAATAAACAGGAGGAGTAGGAACTAATAATTTGCTAATATCAAATAAAAATGATAAAGAATTATATTCATCTAAATCTGATGTATATGATGCGCCTATACGCATATTAGTAGGAATAAAGTCACGTTCTGTAGTTTCTGTATATGATATTTTATTACCAATATTTGAAATATTAGCACCTAAAGCAAGCAGTCCTTGCTGGTCAGCTATTTCAATATCTTTTTGATAATATACAGATACATCTGTTGCAATAGCATTTCCGGGATGTGATGGATTTCCTTCTACATATTGTCCACATGTTAAGTCAGAGCGTATATATCGCAAAGAAACGCCTCCGGACATATTTTCTGAAAATTTACGTGAATAAGCGGCATCAACAGCAAATTCATTAGGTCTAAACTGTCCTGTAACCTCTCCAACAATATTAGTAAAAGTTATATCTCCTAAAGAAAAATACAGTAATGATACCGCAACAGTTTGATTGTCATCTATTCGTTTGTATCCCGATATATAAGCCAGATTTATATCATTTACCAATGCTCTTAGCCATGGGCTGTATGAGACAGAAGCTCCCATATTTTTTTCAATAAAGGCATACTTTGCAGGATTCCAATGTAGTGAATTCGCATCAGGCGTTGAAGCAACTCCGGCATCACCCATTGCACCAGATCTTGCATCAGGAGCAATCATTAAAAAAGGTACTGAAGTTGTTATTGTATTAACTTGTCCAAGTAATTCATTAGTTGTAAGAGTGCTCTTTAAACTATTTTGAGCATTGCTATGAAATGTCAAAAAAGTAAAACTTACAATAAAAGCTAATAAATATCTTTTTGTTATATACATAATAATATATTTTTTTTGTTACTATTTAGTATCTTATTTATAATATTCGTGTATTTTTTGGCAAAATATTTTATATAGAACTTTTTTATAATTTCTAATTGCTCTAATTGACCTAATTA
>CAZOSY010000226.1:0-4679 GCA_964582565.1 uncultured Bacteroidales bacterium
ATGTTGACTACAGCCGTCTTGTGCCTGTGCTTATTGAAGCAGTGAAAGAATTAAACAATAAAGTAGAGGCATTGCAATTAATAGTAAGTGCCTGTTGTGATACTATGAGTTTAAAAATGTTAACAGATGAACAAGGAGGACAGACAATATATGAACAGGGAGCTATTAATGAAGAACTGCAAAAGACAATACATAATATAGAGTTGTCATCAAATATAGTAGTCCTTGAGCAAAACAGACCTAATCCGTTTAAAGAAAACACCAGTATTGATTATTTTGTTCCTGAAGATGTTGACTTTGCACAGATAATATTTTATAACAGCCATGGTCGTATAATAAAACTGGTAGATATAAAAGAAAAGGGCAAAGGACAATTACAGGTGTTTGCACAAAATTTAACAGATGGTATTTACACTTACAGCATTGTTTTTGATGGAAAGCTTACAGAGACAAAGAAAATGGTGAAAGCAAAATAGCAATAATACTGACTTTCCTGATGCAGGAATGATAAAATTACTCTTTAACTATGGCTTTGGTATAAATGCAGATGCTACAATAAATGTAGTAACATGAAATAGGTTTTAAGTAGTGTCTGTTCATAACAGTAAGTGTTTAGTTCAGAATGTTCGAGTTCGAGGCTTACGCAGTCTTGAAAATCAGAAGTTTACTTTTGTAAATGACTGATTTGAAAGACAAGCATAACGAAGAAATCGGACATTATGGACAAACACTATTTAGTTGATTTTTTTTATTCAATAAGCTCTGATTAATAGAACCGGACTGAATGCAGACAATTTACACATTTTCTGAAAAATGATTTGTATCAACTATTTCACGATATTTATAAACTATTTTTTTAAAATCTTCCCAGGCATCTCTCTTTAATAAAGGATTTCTTAATAAAGCCGAAGGATGATATGTAGGCATTGCAAGATAATTATTCCATTTTATCCATTGTCCTCTCATTTTTGTAATCCGTGCATTAGAATCAGTAAATTGTTTTAATGCTGTTGAACCTAAAAGGATTATTATTTTAGGATTTATAATTTCAATTTGTTTCAAAAGATATGGAAAACAGTTCTCCCGCTCTTCACATGTTGGCATCCTGTTATCAGGAGGGCGACATTTAATAATATTCCCTATATAAATATGCTCTTCTCTTTTAAAACCACAAGCTGCAAATATCTTATCAAGTAATTTTCCTGACCTTCCGACAAATGGCTTGCCTGTCTTATCTTCATAATAGCCGGGAGCTTCTCCTACAACAAATATCTTTGACAGGGGATTGCCATCACCAAAAACAACATTATTTCTGCTCTTATATAACTCACATTTAGTGCAATTTTCAACTTCCTTTTTTAGTTCATCCAATTTTTTTATGTTCATACTATTCAATAATAATTTTTTTAACAAAATTTTGTGTTGTGCTATTTATCTTTAAATAATATATTCCTTTACTAAAATCAGAAAAATCAAATTGTTTGTTATATATACCTGAAATAGTCCCTATTTCTTCTGAATATACAATGCTTCCAATCACATTTTCTATAGCTATTTCAACATTTTCAATCCTACTGCAATCAATATTAATATAAAACAGACCATTTGTTGGGTTTGGATAGCAACTTATTATATTATTATTTGATGTCTCTTCAATTTCTGTGAGAAGAACATTTTTTGTAATAGTATCTGAGCTACAATCATTAATAGCAATTAATGTAACAGGATAAGTTCCGTTTGAAGTATAAATATGTGTAGGGTTTGTATCGGTTGAAATATTTCCATCACCAAAATTCCATGAATATGATGTTGCATTAGTAGATGCATTAGTAAATTCTACAGTAAAGTCACTAACATTATATGTAAAATTTGCAACAGGAGGTGTGCATATCCAGTTATAAATATAAATATCATCAAAAGCAAAGCCCTCCATAGGTGTAGACATAAGAGTATTATCAAAAGTTATTTTTAATTTAACATTATTTTGTCCGCCTAAGTTATTAAGCAGGTGCCCGGCTGCAATCCACTGACCGGCATTACCTGTCCAGCCGGTGCCGATTATCATTGAATTATACCAGTTTGTTGTGTCTCCATTTGCTCCTATTATTTGCCACGAGCCACCATTAATTGATGCTTCAAGAGTTGAAACAGCAAATCCTGTCATCATCTCATACCATATATTTAGCTCAATAGCAGGATTTGGTACATTTGTAAAATTAAAACAAGGACTTATAACAAAAGAATTTTCAGATGTATTACAATCACCGGTTAAATTTGTAACCCATGCATTAGAACCGGAAGCAGCATTATTGATAGTAGGAGCAGCTGGTGTTCCCATTTCCCACGATGAATTAGTTCCTCCGGCAGTCCATCCGCCATTTCCCGACTCAAAATCTTCTGTATAAGGGAAAGTATCAACAGATAAAAAATTTATAACCGTAACTTTTGTTGTATCATTTGAATGAATAGTATCAGTAGTAAGTCCTGTTGTTGCTACAACATCATAATCTCCTGCAACTGACATATCAGCTGTAATGATAAATGCATAATTAATTGTATTTCCTGCAGATATTGTATTTGCTACATTTTCGGTAGTATAATTAGCACCGCCATCAATAGAATAAGATACAGGAAAACCTGATTGATTAGCAAAACCAAAGTTTTTGATTTTCACTGTAATGGTCTCATTATCAGTTAGTCCACAATCACTTACAGGAGATAATATTTCAACAACTCCAAGGTCATCATCAGGTGTCTCAAAAATCTTAATATCATCAAAAGCAAAGCCCTCAGTTTGAGTAATTAAACTACCTGTAAAGTTTATTCTTAATTTAACATCACTTTCACCACCTAATCCATCAAGATTATGTTTTGCTGTTATCCATCCGCTTATGCTTCCAGTCCATCCATTAGCAGTATTATACCAGTTATCAGGGTCTCCGTTTTGTCCAATATTGGTCCACGTTGTTCCTGCATCAGTTGAATATTGCAAACTAGCACTTGCAACATCAACCATACTAGTTAAATCATACCAAATTTTAAGTTCTATCTTTGGTGAGTTCAGAGAACTAAAATCAAAGCAGGGACCTAATACGTAAGATGTCTCCATAGCATTGTAATTACCGGTCAGATTTGTAACCCATGCACTTGAATCAGAAGCAGCATTATTGATTACAGGAGCTGCTGGTGTTCCTATTTCCCACGATGAATTAGTCCCTCCGGCAGTCCATCCGCCATTTCCCGACTCAAAATCTTCAAAATACGGATAAGAAGAAATTACTGGTAAGTTAGTTATTGCTGCACTTGCCGTATCATTTAAATTATTAGTATCATTAACAAGAATTGTATAAGATAATAATTGATAAGTATGTCCATTAGTTGAAAAATTTGCTGTTGTTGTAAAATTATAATTACACGAATCGTCTGGTAAAATAGTATCATTAAAAGTTTCTGTTACAGGTGCACCGCCATCAACAGTATAAGCAATATCAAAAGAATAAACAGAATCAGCTCCAAAATTTTTTATTATAACAGATACGGTCTCTGTATCAGACAAAAAACAATCTGACACAGGTGCTGTAATAGATGTTACTCCTGCATCATATTGAGATATTTCTTTTATCTCAATATCAAAATTTGTTGAAGGATTTGAACCAAGAGAATCATTTGTAGATACAATTATATAATAAACAGTATCCTTAGTAAGATATACACTGTATATTTCCGGATTTCCAAGTGGCTCTTCTTTTACTGCAACACAAACAGCATTAGTATCGTCAGGACATTTATCAGTAACAAACAGTGCTGTTCCTTGTCCTGTATTTGAGAGCTTAATATTTACATAAATATCAGATGCAGGAGTATAAGAAAACACATAATCATTGCCATTCATATAAGAGCTTCCACAAGCATCTGCAGAACTGTAATTATTGACGGCAGTATCAGTTGTAAAGCCGGTTTCTGTAAAGGGTAATGAGCTTATATAATAAGGGTTGGAACAGGTTGAGCTTATTTGTTCGGTTACTTCAATATCAAAGGCAGTTGAAGGATTTGGAAGAATGCCTCCTAAAGGGTCTTCTGTTGAAACAATAATAAAATAAGTATTATTTCCTGATAGAAACAGAACTGGCATTTCAGGATTGCCAATTAAACTTTCAACTTTTGAAACGCAATTAGCATTAGGATTATCAGGACAGGAGTCAGTAACAAATAATCCTACACCTTGTCCTGTGTTTGAAAGTTTAATGTTTATATAAACATCAGACACAGGAGTATAACAAAACACATAATCATTGCCATTCATATAATCACTTAAACAAGCCATTGTAGAGCTATAATCATTACCGGCACCATCAGTTGTTAATCCTGTCTCAGTAAATGGTAATGAGTTTATAGAATCAGGGTCAGCACAGGTTGTCCCTGTCTGAGCATTAACCAAATTTATATTCAGAATTAATGCAGAGAAAACTAATATATTTACAATTATTTTTTTCATAATGTATTAAATTTTAAATTTATGTTATTATATATATTTGCAAATATATAAATTATTTATATAAAATAATACAGAAAAAAAGCACTATACTAAAGCTATATATTTTTTATAGTTTAGTATAGTGCTTTTTTAACCTGAATAATTCACAAATTCATCCAAAAAGTTTGTAAATTACACATATTCA
>CAZOSY010000227.1:0-4678 GCA_964582565.1 uncultured Bacteroidales bacterium
ACTACATAGTATTTAAGCAAAAGTTATTAACCCCATAATAGATAATAATCAACGGGTAAACATTTCTTTGAGATTAATAATTACCTTTTTTTCTTAATTCTGAATAATCTATATAAGAACGATTTTTTTTTCTTATGATCATGACTGATTTCATTGTCGCCATAATAGCCATAGCCATAACCATAGCCATAACCATAACCATAGCCATAACCATAGCCATAACCATAGTAATTATGTTGAGGTTCTACAGCATTTAACAAAATAGAAAGTTTTTTAATATTGTTATTATCAACCAATTTGTGTATATTTTGAATAAACATTCTTTTTGAATAATTAGCTTTTAATATGCATATTGGATAATCGGCTATTTGTATACTTTTCATTCCGTCGGTAACAATGCCTATAGGAGGATTATCAACAATTATAAAGTCATATTTTGTTTTAAGATAATTTACTGTTTCGTCCATTTTCTTACTAAAAATTAATTCTGAAGGGTTGGGAGGAACC
Organism: uncultured Bacteroidales bacterium; assembly: GCA_964582565.1. GTDB lineage: Bacteria > Bacteroidota > Bacteroidia > Bacteroidales > CAZZDX01 > CAZZDX01. The sequence continues at coordinate 508 of CAZOSY010000227.1, forward strand.
GGACCAGCAGTAATAAAATCAAGATTATCTAGATTGCTTTTATTAATACAATTATCAACCGAATCTTTTCCAACAAGAATTGTACTCAGTCCTTTTTTATTGTCTATTCCAAAGCCCAAATGGATTTTTGGTCTTCTCATATCCGAGTCAATAACAATCACTTTTTGGTTTGAAAATGATATTATTCCTGCAAGATTCATTGACAAGAAAGTTTTTCCTTCACCTGAAACAGTAGATGTAATGGCTATAAGTTTTGGTCCTTGTTTATTTGAAATAAACTGAAGGTTTGTTCGTATTGCCCTTAGAGATTCAGCAAATTGCGATTTTGGATTTTTATCAACAATTAATTGAGAAACAGGAACATTTTCTTTATATTTTAGAACAATACCTAAGAAAGGAACATCAGTATATTTGGTTATATCATTTGCTGAAGTAATTTCATTATAAAAGAGATATTTGATAATTATTAAAATAAATGCTAAGAAAAATCCCATCAAAAAGCTGATAATATATGTTTTTTTATCATTGGGATAAATTGGAGCATTAGGTATTCTTGCTTTTTTTAAAATAACATTTTTTGATACATAACCTGCTTTTGCAATAGAATATTCGGCTTTTTTTTCAATTAATTGATTATAAAATTTTTCATTTACAGAATAAATCTTCTGTAACCTGCTCAATTCAATAGCATTATATCGTTCTGATTTTTTGAAAAGAATATCCTGATTTTTTTTGATTTTTTTATTTAGTTCCGTTTTTCTTAAGTGTATATTACTTTCAAGAGTTTTTATACTTTCTATTAATAATTTTTTTTGTATATCTATTTGATAATTTATTGCCTTAACCTGTCTGCTGTCAGGAGTAACTTCATAGAGCAACTGTTCTCTTTTAAGCAAAAGATTTTGTAAAGAGTTTAGCAGGTTAGATACACTACCTTTAAGTTCACTCCCCGACATAATAGCTATTAGTTTATAAATATCAATATCATTGTCTTCTGATAAATTTTTCTTTATTTCCAATAAAATATTTTCTTCTAATTCAAATTTAACCAACTGATTTTCAAAATCATTGACTCTTGAATATAATGTTGGGGGTGGTTCTAACAGCAAATCAGGTTCTATTTTGTTTTCTTTTTTAAAAGTTTCTATTCTGGATTCTGATTCTGATAAAGTGTCATAGACCGTTCTGAGTTTTTCGTCAATAAATCTTAATACTTTGTCAGAACCTTCGGCTTTTTTTTCTACATCATATATTTTAAATTCTTCAACAATTGTATTTACAATATCAGAAGTTTTAACAGCATTTCTATCGCGGAAGCTTATTTGTATTGTTTTTGCAGCTTGATTTAAAACTCTTACTTTTATCTCTTTCAGATAATCAGGCACTATATTATCAGGATTATTTATTATAAAAAAATAAGAATTATGACTTAATATATTTTTTTGTGTAATTATATCTTTAAATCTTCTTATATCAATATTTAAGACAATTTCAGGGAATATTATTTTATCTGTAACATTCCCGCCCCACCATCTGTCTTTATCATTCACAGAATAAGATATTTGACATTTATTTTTTTTGGAGAAAGTGATATAAACAGGTATCCCATAAATATTTGAATTTTTAACCACTGCTTCTATTTTAAAAGGAGAACTTTTATATAATTCTGTATTAAGAACAGCTCCTTTTTTATAATAGCTTGTTTTAAGAGGAAGTTTATACAAAGCTCTTTCTAAGAATAACTGAGAACGTAATAATTCTATTCTTTTTGATAAGTCATCCTCATAAAGGATATTGTTTGCCCCAAAAATTTTATTTGCATGAGTTTCTGTATCTAATTGTATTATTGCATCTGCTTCAAAGACAGGATGAGTATATCTTAAATATAAAAAGGATATGACAAGAGCAATTAAAACAAATATAACAGGAAATATAATATTTTTTTTAACAATATAAAAAAATAATTTTATATCAAGTTCGTCATTAATATTTGAGATTTTTTTTCTTTCAACCATTTTTACTTATTTAAATATTCCATAAATTAAGAGAGCAGTAGATACTAATGTTAAATAGGGCATAATTATTTCAAGAATTTCTTGTGGCGCTCTGTTACGAGGTTCAACATAGATTATATCATTAGCTTGCAGAACTAAATTTGCCTGTTTCATTCCTTGTATTGTTGATAAATCTATCAAATATACTTTAGGATTATTCAAATCACCACGTATAAGCTTTATTTTGCGGGCTTTACCATCTGATATTCCTCCTGCTTCGGCTAATGCTTCAAAGAGAGTTGTATTAGTATTTGACAAGGTGAGTACTTTGGAGTTCCCTCCTCTCCCACCGGGAAATATTATAACACGATTATTTGTAACTCTTAATTGAACAAAAGGATTGTTATAAAAAGATGAATATTTCCCCTCCAGCATTTTTTCTGCTTCTCTAATTGTTAATTCACTTATTGGTATTCGTCCAAAGATAGGAAGTTTTATTTTACCATCAAATTCAACTAAATAAGTTAAGTTATTAGCTCTTGATAAGTTATTACTACCTGATATAGGGTCAATAATTTTTTCTCCGTCATTGGTAAAAAGACGAAAAGATAGTTCGTCGTTAGGTGCAATTTTATATTCTTCAATAACAGACGATTCTGGAAATTTTGAATACTGAAAATGCTTTCCTGTCCTTAACATCTGGCTTGGATTAAGCACACTGCAAGAGGACAAAAACATAATAAATATTAAAAAAAAGATTATTCGTTTCATAAAAAAAATGATTAAGCAACAAAAGTAATAAAATTATTTGTTAGAACATTAAAAATACAATTTTTGGACAAAAATTTATTATTATGTTATACTAAATTGCATTAAAACAACGGGTTAACCTATTGTTATCATATTGGTTTTTTTGTATTGCTGTCTATCATCAGTTTAAAAGATTGTTATATAAATTTTTCATATCATTTATCAGTCGGATATAATTAAATTTATTTTTTACTGTATTCCAGCCCTTTTTAGATAAATTGCTTCTCAAGATATCATCTTCAACAACAGACAACAGATTTTGCAAAAATTTATTTTCATTTTTAATATCAGAGAGTATAGCTGTTTGATTTGGAATTACCACATCTTCTATTCCACCTACATTTGTAGATACAATAGGTTTGTTGGCTGCCTGAGCTTCTATCAAACTTACAGGCGTTCCTTCATTTAATGATGTTAGTGTAATAATATCCATTCCAGCCATAACAAAGTCAATATCTTTTATCCATGATGTAAAAGTTAGTATTGATTTTTGTGATTTAATGTTATAATCTGTAAAATCAATATTTAGTTCTTTAGCTTTGGCTTTAATATTAGCATTTTCCTCTCCATCGCCAATGATAAAAGCTCTTATTTTTTTGTTTGAATTATCGCTTACATATTTTAAAGCTTTTATAAAAAGCTGATGATTTTTTATAGGTACTAATCTGCCTATAATACCTATTGCTATTTCATTATCATCAATTTTATATTTTATACGAAACTGTTTCCTCTTTATTTTCATATTTTCCTGGAATTTATTTAACTCAAATCCCAAAGGAATAACTTCTATCTTATCTTTCTCACAGATATGATATTTATATATTAAATCTTGTTTTTGATTTTCACTTACAGCTATTATTTTCGTGGTTTTTTTTGCCAGGATATGTTCTGTTTTTTTATACAAACAGGATTTAATATTGCCAAAATATGCATCAAAGACAAATCCGTGAAATGTATGAATAATAACAGGTGTCTTTAGAGATAATGCAGCTTTTCTTCCTAAAGCACCTGCTTTTGAAGCATGAGTATGAACAATGTCAGGTTTAAAATCCTTAATTATTTTTTTTATTTTATTATAGGCAATAATATCATTTACAGGGTTTAAAGTTCTTTTCATTTCAGGTATAATGATAGGATTAATACCTAAACTTTTTGGTATAAATTCTGAATTTGCTTCGGTTTTATCATTAACACCGCCTATAAGCAGAGTTTCATACTCAGGTGCCATATATTTAGTTAAATATGCAACATTATAAGTAGGACCACCTAAATTAAATCTGTTAATAATTCTTAATACTTTTGGCATTTATGGGAGTTGTAAATATAAATTACGGCAAAGTTATACTAAAAATTGTTAAACTGTTAAA
>CAZOSY010000228.1:0-1759 GCA_964582565.1 uncultured Bacteroidales bacterium
ATAATTTTTTTCAAATACATAAAAATCTGAAAAAGACGTTGTCCTGCCATTTTTTTTACCTTTTTTTTCTATATTGTACGGAAATTTATTTTTTTTATATTCAATAAGTTCAAAATTAGGGGCATATTCTTTTAGCCAATCTGTAAATTTTCTGTGTTTTACGTGTAGTGCCTGATTTTCTTCTTGTTGAGCTGTATTAGACGAATAAATTAATACATATTTTTTTGATATAGAAAATAAATTGTGCATATACGTATGATATACGTCATCTTCAACTAAATGAAATATAACGTCTACTGACATCACTAAATCTGCCTGTTTATTTGATTCTTTATTCAGATTTCTATACAATGTAAAATTTTTATTTATATCGTCTTCAAAAAGTTCTGAACATTTTTTAACGCATTCACCTGATACATCATAACCATTATACCTGTAATAGTAAACAAGAGCATCTTCAAATCTATACGATGATAATTGCTCACCATCGCCACATCCAAGTTCTGAAATACTTTCAATAGAAGGATTTTCAGCACAAAAATTGTTCACAAAATCTGCTTTAAATTCCTGTAAAAATCCTTTACTGCCGAATCCAGAATCCCCTCCTTTTTCGTATTTGTCGAGCCAAAATTTTTTTGAAAAATCTTTTTTCATTATATATTTATTATTTATATTATAGTTATTATTTATATTTACAAATCTAAAATTCCTGTACTATCCTTTTTTATATCATGCTCTTCTGTTTTTTCTTCTGCCTTTTTTTCTGTATTTTTTTCACTGCTACTGTCACTGTCACTGCTACTATTATCCTGCTTTTTTTTCTTTTCGTTAGATAAGTGCGATTTTAAATTAACAGAAAATTTTTTGTTTTCTTTCTTTTCGATAGGTTTAGCTTCTTTTATTTTTCTTCCGTATATGATAAACATTGTAACTGCACACATCCAGACCACTCCGATCCGGAAATTCCATTTTTTAAGAACTCGTGCATAATTTTTTGATAATTTTTCTTTCTGTTCTACGCTTGAATCTTCATAGGTATAACCAAACCAGCGAAAAGGAAGAGAGAAAATATATTCAATAAATTCAGTTAAAAGATCAGAGAAAAAATACAGGTCATCATCAGTGAAATCAACCGTTTCTGTTTTTTCTTCTGTTTTTTCTTCTGTTTTTTTGTCTGTATCTATTTTGTCATTTTTTAGATTTTTTAAATCAATAGTGCCGTCATCAGCAATAGTGCCTGTATCAGGTTCTTTATTTATTGTAGGACTTGTTGTTTTTTGTTTTATAAAATCGTTTAACTCGTTACTATCATTAGACAATGTGTAATCTTTTTTTAATTCATCAATGCTGTTTTTAATATCCTGTTCAGGTTCTTTTATTTCCTGTACCAGTTCAGTTTCAGGTTTTTTTACTTCTTGTACGTTGTTTTCAGATAATAATTCCATATTTTTTTTATATATTCAAAAAAACAAAAAAACAAAAAAACAGAGGGACAAAAGTCCCTCCATTTTCCAGACACACACAATTAACAACAACAAAAATATTATTTTTATATGTTTTTTATATAATTTATTTCTGTTTTTTTTTCTATGTTTACTCCTTTTTACTAACAATATTTTCTTAACTTATTGTAAATCAGTAATTTAACCTGTTAATAACTTTTTTGAAAATAATCTATATTTTATTTGTATAGTAAAAAAATATAGTATCTTTGCATCATAATTTGAATTTTTAAAACTAATATATAAAAAAATGGAAG
>CAZOSY010000228.1:1859-4626 GCA_964582565.1 uncultured Bacteroidales bacterium
AAGTTTTTTTTATAGAAAATGATAAAATAAATAAAGCTATTGTAAAATCTGTTTATATAATTATAGAAGAAACGGAAATAACTGTTTACTATAAACTGCTAAATTTTTCAGGGGAGTATAAAGAAAAAGGATTATTTAGTACAAAACAAAAATTATTAGATTATTTACTGTCGGACAATAATATTTATACTGTTCCTCATATAGCTCAAAAGGAAAAGCCAAAACCTTTACAAAAAAATAGGCATAACTCAATTAATTATTAACTAATATATATAAAAAAATGAATCAAGATGAATCTCAAAAAAAAGACAAAGAAAATTTGTCCGTTGTGGTTGCTGAAAAAGGTTTAATGACTACAAGCGATTATCTAAAAAAAATGATGGAACTAACAAATCAGGACATCGAGAAAAAATTCAAATCGCTGAAAAAAGGCATCGGCTTGACAGCAAAATATTTGGAAATGGGTGAAGGTGAATCAAAAAGATTTATGTTCCTCGGTTTTACTTTTTTTAAAAGTACAGACGAAAATGATGTTGTAAGTGAAAAGCCAGCGGTTAAATTACTTGACAGAAATAAACAACTGTTTCTATCACCTAATACTGTCTTAGCAAACTCTTTACAGGACGTGCCAGAATTTTCGGCAGTTGAAATAGTTTATATCGGTGAAGTAAAAATGACCGGTGGTAGAAAATATAAAAATTATGACATAAACCTACTCTATTAAAAAAATCAAAAAAAACAGGAGTAAATATTTTATTCCTGTTTTTTTTCTTATATTTGTATTTTAAATATTTTAAATTTAAAAAAAAAGAAAAATGAAAGTAAATTATTTGCACGGACTAACAATAAGTCAGCATACATCAGTATTGCGTTTCTTATTTGGTTTTGAAAATATAATAAAAGGTAAAAAAACAGAACAAGGAGAGTATCTTATATATATATCGCAACAAGCACAAAAAATAAATCCTAAAACCTTTGAAACTCTGAAAAATAGATACGAAAATTATTATAAAGGAATAATAATAAAAGTTGTATGATTTTTAGAAAAGACACACAAAAATTAACAAAAAAAATAAATAATGTTCGCTGGAACTGAAATCGAAAAATCTATCCTAAATATACCTGACATTCCTATAATTAAAAAAGGAATGAAAGGTGCATATACTAGAAAAATTAAGAAACTAACTCGGCTTAACAAGGCAAAAAAAACAACTTTATTCTACCTGAAAAAAAAGTATGAAAATACTCCAACAACTGCTCTAAAACAAGAAATTAGAACATTACATAGTGAATGCAATAAAAGAGATAAAATTATAGCAGAAAACAAAAATAAACGTAATGAAAAATTTTCCATCCACCTACACAACGCCAAAATAAACATTAAAAGAAGCTACCTAAAAAAACTCAAAAATCCAACAAAATATTTATTTGATAATTGGGAAAAAAAGACATTAAAACAAACAACAAAATTAATAAAAGATAACAGAAAAAATGAAGCTCTTGGATTAATTCAAATTTTAGCAAGTCAAAAAGCAGACCCGGAAAAAATAAAATTCTTAACAGAATATTATAATGATACATTTGATACAGAAGTTACATATAAAAATAATATTTTAAAAGAGAAAGGTGAAATTTTACCTGTATCAATATATGACGTAACTTTAATAGAAGAAACAGATTATAAATTAGTATTTAATTTAATCTAATCTAAAAATGATATATATAAAATATAATTTAGAAAATTATAACAAAATTTTTGATATTTATATTAAAAATAAAAAAAATTTTGTTCTTAAAAAAACTAATTATACTGCCCACTTTCAACAAAATAACTCAAAAAAAATAATATTACTGAACCAAACAGGACAACCGGACCCGGAGCTTTTATCTTTAATCAACAAAACAAGAAAAGATGCCAAAATCTATCTAAAAAAAAATTATCAAAATACAAAACCTACAGAATTAGCAGATGTAACGTGGTATTATTATAATGATTTTGCAGGCAAAAATAATCAAAAAGGTGAAATAATAAAATTAGATATTGACGCAGCTTACTGGAGTATAGCACAAAAAATAGGCCTGCTGTCAGAAAAAACAAACGAATATTTTGAATATATTACAAAAGATAAAAATAAAAAAGAAAAAAAACAAAATAGATTAAAGGCACTAGGATCTTTAGCAACAACGAAAATAATTTATACTTATGAAAATTCAAAGTTAATATCAACAAAAACAGACATACAACATACAAAACACATTTATATATATATCTGTAAAAAAACAGCTGACTTAATGCTAAAAATAGCATTGCAAAATGACTTATTATATTATTACTGGGACTGCCTGTTTATCAATACAAAAGCTCAACTTGAAAGAGTAAAATTTTACTTACAAAAAGAAAATCTAAAATTTAAAATAGATTATGATTTTTACGAAATAATTAAAGGAAACTATATTTCATACATAAAAATGTCCGGGAAAAAATATAACTATCCAATTAGCAAAAAAGATATAATTTTTAAAAATTAAAAAAATGGAACTATTTTATAAAAAGTTAGAACAAATTAAAAATGATAATAAAAATTTAAAATTTATTGTTATCAATATAACAAATCAAGAGATATTTTTGCAAATTAGATTCAGGGATAAAAATGGATTTTTAGTAAAAATAAATAAAACTTATACAGATAATCAAAACTTAAAATCCGAAATAACTAAACTAAAAAAAATAATAAAAAATATAAAATTATGGATAAAAAATTATACA